>WTIF01000198.1:4541-13691 GCA_011522845.1 Deltaproteobacteria bacterium | reverse complement strand
TGGCGAAGCGCACGTTGGCCATCGGTCCGAGGGTGGTTTCTTTCAATAAAGGATTGCCCAGACGGTAGCCCTTGACCAGAGCAACGGACTTTTCAACAAAGGCCTCGAACAAGCTCTCGTGCACGTAAATGCGTTCGATTCCACAGCAGCACTGGCCAGAGTTGAACATTGCTCCGTCAATCAGTGTGTCGACGGCTGCATCCAGGTTTGCATCAGCACGAACATAGCCTGGATCCTTGCCCCCTAGTTCTGTAGCAACTGGGACAAAGGTTCCCGCAGCAGCCTGCTCCATCTTCTTGCCGCCTCCAACCGAACCAGTGAAGTTGATGAAGTCGAACTGGCGATTACGAATCAGCTCAATGGTGGTTTCATGATCAAGGTAAACATTCTGGAAAACATCTTCGGGAATTCCTACCTTGTGGAAGGCTTCAGCGAGGCGTTCACCCACCTGCAGGGTCTGTGTGGCGTGCTTGAGAATCACAGTGTTGCCCGCAATCAACCCGGGAACCAAGGCATTGACGGCGATCAGGTATGGATAATTCCAGGGAGCCACGACAAAGATCACCCCGTGAGGCTCCCGTTTGATCAGCCTTCGAAAGTTGCTGCTATCCTCTACGACCAGAGATTCCAACGAAGATGCTGCGATCTTGGCCATGTAAAGGGCTCGCTCTTCAAAGCCACCAAACTCCCCTCCGTAGCGCACCGGCCGCCCCATCTGATGGGCCAGTTCGATGGCCATTCGATCCACCGTCTGCCCTACCTCAGCCACTGCCTTGAGACAGAGATCAACCCGCTCCTGCAGAGGTCGAGCAGCCCAATCCGACTGAGCTGCACGAGCACGAGCCACAGTAGAAAACGCAGCCCCAGGAGCGAGCGTTTCGCGTTCGAGGTAAACCGATCCGTCAATCGGTGAGACGCATTGTAGTATCTTGGTCATACTCAGGCCCTTTCAAAACCACGTTTGATTTCCCAATCGGTGACCACTTTGTCAAACTCTTCCTGTTCCCACTCCGCGCAGCGGACGTAGTGATCAATGACTGCATCGCCCATGGCATCGCGCAGCATTCTTGAGTTACGCAAAGTTTCAGTAGAGGCTCGCAGGGTGGATGGCAGTTCCCCGACGTTTTCGTCCTGATACAGATCCCCTGTTGTGGGAGGAGGCAACTCAAGCTGATCTTCCAGACCTTTGAGACCTGCTGCCATCAAGGCAGCTTCTGCCAGATAGGGATTCAGATCCGCCCCACCAATCCGGCATTCTACTCGAATCGCCTTGGTGTCGCTGCCACAGAGGCGAAAGCTGGCTGTCCGGTTATCGATCGACCAGGCGGTCTTCGTTGGGGCAAAAGAGCCTTTCATGAAGCGTTTGTAGCTGTTGACATACGGCGCCAGAAACCAAGTGTAGTCAGAGGCATACTTGATAAGCCCAGCCAGGTAGTGGCCCATCAACTTGGACATCCCGTGATTGCCCTTGGGGTCATAGAAAACCGGTTTTTCGTCATTCCAGAGGGAGAGGTGAATATGCGTGGCACTCCCCAATCGCTTTGGATTCCACTTGGCCAGGAAGCTTGCGGCGTGTCCATGTTGCCAGGCGACTTCCTTGGTGGCGTTCTTGGCGATTGTATGATGATCTGCACACGCCAGAGCATCGCTGTAGCGGATGTTGAGTTCCTCTTGACCAGTCTCAGCTTCTCCCTTGGTGTTTTCTACAGGAATACCAGAAGCGAAGAGATGGTTACGCAGAGGACGCAGGATCTTCTCTTCCTTGGTGGTCTGCAGGATGTGATAGTCCTCGTTGTAGCCGCTAATTGGCTCGAGGTTCTGGTAGTTAGCCTTGCGCAGTTGATCAAAGCCCTGTTCAAAAAGGAAGAACTCCAGCTCTGTCGCCATTTTGGCAGTCAGTCCATATTTCTTGAGACGTTCGATCTGCTTCTGCAGCATCGCTCGAGGAGAATGTGGGACGTGCTTGTGCGTGTGATGATCAAGAATATCGCACAGAACCAGCGCTGTCCCCGGTAGCCAGGCAGCCAGCCGGAGGGTATCCAGATCGGGCTGCATCACGTAGTCTCCATAGCCAGTGATCCAGCTTGAAGATGCGTAGCCATCGGGGGTGGCCATCTCGAGATCGGTGGCCAACAGGTAGTCGCAGCAGTGGGTTTCTTTGTGGGCGCTGTCGAGGAAGTTCTGCACGTGAAAGCGCTTGCCCATCAGGCGGCCTTGCATGTCCACCAGACAGACCAACACCGTGTCGATGGAACCTTCTGCCGCTAGGGACTTGAGGTCTTCGAAAGACAGGTTTCCGGCCATGATTCGGCTTGGGCTAGAGGATAGGGAGAAGAAGTCGATACCGGGAACCCGCCAACGCGATTCCCAGCATACGACTCAGGAGTAGTGATAGGGTTGACCCGCCACTGGCGAGTCATTGAGTAAGGCAGTTCAGCGTATTTTGGAACTCTGACAGAAACGTCGAGGCACCACAACGCGACCACCTTCCGCAAGGTCCAATCAACCGAAGTTGTAAGGAGGCCCTGCCTGCCCGATCACGTCATTGTAATCTCGGAAGATCTTAACAATCTTGGCGTGGAGTTCACCTTCTTCAGCGATCTCATTCCAGAAGACCTTGGCGGCATCTTCCACAGCTTTCCACTCACTCTGTGGAATCGAGCGCAGCTTCAGCTTATCGCCTTGGGCACGGAGTCGAGCTTCTCCACCCCAGTACCACTGGTTGCGGTAGGTGTGACCGGCTTCGATTGCGGACATAACCACAGCTTTCAAGTGCTCCGGCAAATTGGCCCACTGTCGCTGGTTGACGAAGAAAGAGCCAATCCAGGCACCAGAGATGTTATTGGTCAGGAAGTAATCCGTCACATTAGCCCAACCAACGGTGTAGTCTTCGGTGATTCCGGACCACGCCATTCCATCTAGCTCTCCAGTCTGGACAGCGACTTCGGCGTCCTCGTAGGGAATGGAAACAGGCACTACACCAAACTGAGAGAGGAAGCGCCCGGCCGTGGGGAAGGTGTAGAGCTTTAGTCCTTCGAGGTCAGCGAGTGAGGTGACTTCTTTCTTGGTATTGAAGTTACAGGGATCCTGTCCCGCTGCAGACAACCAGGCTACTCCGACTTTCTCATATTCAGAGCGCCAAATGTCGGCCAGTCCGTACTGATGGAACAGAACCGGGACATCCAGGGCATGCTTCGTTGCCAAGGGGAAGTAGCCACCAAACTTCTGCAGTGGGGTTGGGGAGGCCATTGAATCGTCGTCTGAGTGAACAGCATCAATGGTTCCACGCTGCAGGGCCTGGAAGAGTTCACCAGTGGGGACGATTTGGTCAGCATAGTACAGCTCGACTTCCATCTCACCCTTGGCAGCGGTGTTGATGTAATCAACAATGGGCTTGGTTACATGCTCACCGAGGGCGGCACCGGCGTAAGTTTGAAAACGCCACTTGATTGGCGCCTGGGCTTTGATGATCGCTGGTGCGGCAGCGACGGCTGCGCCACCTAGTGCAGCTTTGCGAAGGAACGAACGTCTCGAATTCATAGAATTCTCCTTGGTTGGCTGTTTGGATTGCTCCATGAGAAGTTGGGGTTCACTTCTCATATATGTAGTTGGGAAGCCACAGCGCGATCTCGGGGAAAACCATGACCAGCGCAAGGGCCAAAACCATCACGAGTACGAAGGGTGTGATGGAACTGTAGATGTCGCGAATGCCAATCTCCGGAGGAGCCATTGCGCGCATCAGAAAGAGGTTATAACCAAAAGGTGGTGTCATGTAGGCGATCTGACAGGTGATCGTGTAGAGGACACCATACCAGACTAGGTCAAATCCTAGCGCGCCCACTAGAGGCACGTAGAGTGGTGCGACGATTACCAGCATCGCGGTATCATCGAGAAAGGTTCCCATCAGCAGGAAGCTGAGCTGCATCAAGATCAGGATCATCCAGGGACTGAGGTTGAGCTGGGTAGTAAATAGATTCTCAATCGCCTTAACAGCGCCTAATCCGTCAAACACTGCACCGAAAGCCAATGCGGCAAGGATGATCCACATGAACATGCAGGAGACCCCGAGGGTTTGGCGCACTGAATTCTCGAAGACATTGCGGGTCATCCGGCCTTTCAACACAGCTGCCATGAACGCGGCTACTGCACCCAGCGCAGAACTCTCTACCAGAGAAGTCCAGCCATTGACGAAGGGTACCATCATTACGAAGAAGATCACCAAGGGCAATAGACCTGCTCTAAGTAATCGTAACTTTTCTGGCCACCCCACGTTGCGTTCTTCCTTGCTAAGCGCAGGTCCTAGCTTGGGATTAGCCTTGCAGCGAATTGCAATGTAACCAATGAACAGGGCTGCCATCATCAATCCTGGAATGACTCCTGCCAACCAGAGTTGCCCGACTGGCTGACGGGCAATCATCGCATAGAGTACCAAAACCACTGATGGAGGAACCAGGATTCCCAGACTCGAACCTGCCTGAATTACTCCCGTCACCATCCGTTTGTCATAGTTTCGTTTGAGCAATTCGGGGAGCGCAATTGTTGCTCCAATCGCCATTCCTGCGACGCTCAACCCATTCATGGCAGAGATCAGTACCATCAAGCCGATGGTGCCGATTGCCAGACCGCCAGAGAGCCCTCCCATCCAGACATGGAACATCCGATAGAGGTCGTCGGCGATTCGAGACTCCGAGAGCACGTAGCCCATGAAGATGAACATCGGCAGTGTCAACAACGGATACCACTTCATCAACTTCATTGCGGCTGAGAAGCCAAGATCGTAGCCTCCTCGATCTCCCCACAGGAGCAGAGCGGAAACTACAGCGATGAAGCCAATTGCCCCGAAGACCCGCTGCCCAGTGAGCAGCATCAGCATCATCGAGGAGAACATCAGCATGGCGATCATTTCGTAGGACATCAGACCAACTCACCTTTCAGTCGCAGGATGTCTTTCAGGAACTCAGAAATACACTGCAACAGCATCAGCGTAATGCCAATAATCATCACCACTTTCACGGGCCAGAGATAGGGATGCCAAGCTGAAGAAGAACGTTCCAGCATGCCAATTTTCTCAGAACCATCTAGTAGTCCTGTGAAAAAAGAGAAGGGTTCCATACCAAAGTAGCCGAGTGAGTAGGCAGTCGATCCGATGGCTCCGTAGAGCAATACACAGAGGTAGAAAATCAGGAAAAATACAGTGAATAGATCAAACCAGGATTTTCTGCGCTGTGGCCAACTTCCGTAGAGCAAGTCCATTCGTACATTTGAACCCAGCTGCAGGGAATAAGGCCCTCCAAGGACATAGTAGCCAACCATGACAAACTGAGCCATCTCTAGAGTCCAAAGAGATGGGACAAAAAAAGTTTTAGAAATCGAGGAATAGAAGAGCACGCCCATCAAGAGAAAGATCCCGTACATTGTGCAACGACCAATCACCCAATTGAGTCGATCCATGTATTGAATGTATGCTCTGGCTAGGCGCATAGGGTGGCAACTCTCAAGGATGCGTCTTTACGAGAAAGGCGAATGATTGAAAATGAAGGATCAAAAAGTAAAGCCTCTGAAGACTGTGGTCAAGGTCAATGTGTGGTAGCGGTTGTTCAGTGAAGAATGTTTACTAATCCTGCTGGGGCGAAAAATCCAAATCGTTTTCCTGCGTTTTATTCTTGCCAGTTGGACTAGGTAAGCGAAATTTCAGCTCGTTTGTTCAATTTGTTCAGTAGCGTGTAGTGGTTCTAGGTGAAGAGAGAAAGCTCAATCAGCACTCGGTTGTCGTCGAATGGCCATCCGTTTGCCGATGGCTACGGTACCAACCACAAATCCAGCAAAGAGAAAGGTTTCCCAGCCAATAGCCTCTCCTAGCAGCAGCCAGGAAAAGAAGAGCACAAAGAAAGGCATCAGTAGCTGGGTCTGACTGACTCGGGCTACTCCCCCCATCGCCAGTCCTTTGTACCAGGCAAAGAATCCCAAAAATTGGCTGAACAAGGCGACATAGAGAAAGCCAATCCAACTCGACCAGGAGACTTCTTCCGGGAGATCCTGACCCAGCCAGAGTGTTACTGGTAGTAGGATGGGACTCCAAGACAGCAGGGTCCAACAAATCGTTTGCCAGCCACCCAATTGCGCAGACATCTCGGCTCCCTTGACGTAGCCATAGGACGCAGAGATGACTGCACCAAAAAGCAGCCAGTCGCCTGCTTGAAAGGAACCCCCACCTTCCCTCAGGGAGAAGATGACTACGGCAGCACTTCCCAATACTCCACAGATCCAGAACCCGATGGAAGGCCGCTCACGTAGGATGATAGTGCTGGTAATTGCTGTTGTTAGTGGCAGGATTCCCAACACAACCCCCCCATGAGATGCATGAACGTGCTGCATTGCCACGGTCATCAGCACGGGGAACCCAAAGATCACTCCCAAACCTGCGAGCCAAAGTCCCTTCCACTGCTGCCGTGTGGGATGTGGTTGGGATGTGATCAAGAGGATGGGAAGTCCCACCAGGGCAGCCAGCATTGCTCTGCCAGAAGCCACAAAATAGGGTGAGAGTGATTCGACTGCCATCCGTGTCATTGGCAGAGTCAGGCTGAAAATCAGCATGCCCAGCATTCCAAACAGCCAGCCCTGTAATTCAATGGAGCGTTCTGTATTTTCTGATGTCACCTCAGTGTTCCTGTTTCCTTCCTGTCAGTGATTTCTCTTGCCATCGGAGCTGTATTTACTTTTCTGGGAATCTACCCCAACGGAGTATGTTCAAGGTTTCAGCGGTTCCAGCATCCATGAAAGTAATCACGCAGTCCAGTTCGAGTCTTGGAAATGCTTTGAATTGAGGCATTGCAGCCTGCGACAACTTCTGGCAAAACATCGTGGATCGTCAGGTTGTGTTGTGAAAAAGCAGTGGTGAACAGTTTTTCATACAGAGGAGTCCAGTGCAGTTACACTCATTAACACGGGAGAAAATCCTGGGTCTGGTGGGAAAAACAATCTTTGATCGTGGAGTGCAATACGCCCAGAATGGCCGGGTCGTTGATCTGTTGGTGGACCCTTCAGAAGGAATCTCCGCTCTTGTGGAGGGCAACGACACCTACGAGGTGGCAATCTCAGAGGGAAATCAGCAACTGGAATTCCACTGCGATTGCCCCTATGAAGCAATCTGTAAGCATATCGTGGCGGTATTGCTCTGCTACCTGGAGCTACCGAAACGATCCAGGTCCTCCTCCAGGAAAGGTGCACAAACCCCGAAGAGCCTGCGGGATCTCCTGACACCTCTTCCTCAATCAGTGTTGTTGGAACTCGTGCTCGACATCTGTCAGGACAACAAGGATTTTGCAAACCTACTGCGGTTGCGATTACAGCCCGGAGATCCACAGATCTTGCGGACTCTCTTGAGTCGGGTCCGCCGGGTTCATCTGTCTTTTGAAGATTATGATTACGATGGCTATGGTCGAGACCTGCGGAGAGCAGTTCGGGAGTTCAAGGAGATCCAGAAACTGCTCAAAAATGTCCCAGTACCGAACCAGTTTCAGGTTCACTGGGAAATTGTCCTCAAAATTCTGAATGCCTTTGAAGAGTACCAGATGGATCATGAGGGTCTGGAAGACGTTCTGGCCGAAAGTCTGGCCATGCTTTCCCAGATTGTCATCGCAGAGGAGCAGCATCCAGAGTTTCAGCGTTATTTCCAACTGCTTTGTGAAAAGTATAAGCACCTGGATGGGTTCCTACACGATCTTCTGATTGACGAAATCTTTGCGATCATCCATACCAAGGAGCAGATTCTTCAAACAGTTGATTGGGTCAAGTCCAACGTCTGTGCTGGTTCGTTTCAGGAGGACTTGCTAGAACAGTTGCAAATGATGCTCAGTGAAGCCGAAAAGCCCGCGTAGAGCCCCTTTTCCTTTTACTTGAGAAGCAGGATGTATTTGGACATTGAGACAACCGGTCTGAGCCCGACACGGAACCAGATTACAACGATTGTCTGGTGGTCTGCCGGACACGGTTGGGGGCATTGGGTTGCAGGAGAACACCTGCCTCAACAATTTCGAGAGGCATGGCAGGCTTCTTCTGAGCTGATTACCTACAACGGCAAGCGCTTCGATGAACCTTTCTTAGTGGAGCACTTTGGGGTGGACAAGCACTCGGAACACATCGATCTCTGTCAGGTTGGTCGTAAACAAGGACTTCGTGGTGGACTAAAGAAGATCTGCGACAACCTGCAGATTCGTAGTCCCGCCTATCTGAACGAAGCGAGTGGACGGGATGCGGTCTTTCTCTGGCGACGCTACCAAAGAGACCGCAATCCACTTTGGCTCAAGCGATTGTTGCATTACAACGCCTGGGATGTCGTGATGACTTACCGCTTACACCAGATCCTGCAAAATGAACCGATAGAAGCCATAGAGCAGACCATGCCCTTTGAGCGAGCTTGAGGAGTCAACATTGCCAAATAGGATCAGATCCGTCACTGCTAAGCACTACCGAGTTCCCTTGGCCGAGGTGCTTTACGACGCCAAGCATGGAAACCACACCCACTTTGAATTGATTACCGTAGAAATCATCCTAGAAAGTAACCTGATAGGAGTGGGTTACACTTACACAGGGGGTAAGGGTGGAAGTGCGATTCATCGGTTGGTAGTTGACGACCTGGCTCCAACACTGATTGGTCAAGATGCGGACAAGGTGGAACAACTCTGGGAAATGCTGAACTGGCACGTTCACTTTGTGGGTAGAGGAGGGGTTGCCAATTTTGCCATTGCCGCATTGGACATTGCCCTCTGGGATCTGCGAGCAAAGTCTCAGCAGTTGCCCCTCTGGAAACTCTTGGGCGGTAATCAACCGGAAGTTCGGGCCTATGCGGGACTCATCGACTTGAATTACACGATGGAACGAGAGCAGGAAGTCATTGCTGAAAAATTGGAACAAGGCTTCCGGGGAATTAAGATCAAGATTGGCTTGGATGATCTTGAGCAAGACCTTCAGCGCACCAGGAGTATCCGAGAGATGATTCCAAGAGACGTTGAGTTCATGGTTGACGCCAACATGAAGTGGGATACGAAGGATGCGATTTGGATTGGCGAGGCGATGGAGGATCTATCGGTGACTTGGTTTGAAGAACCGACCTTGCCCGATGATTTCGCAGCCTTTCAAAAAATTGGGGAG
>WTIF01000198.1:0-4441 GCA_011522845.1 Deltaproteobacteria bacterium | reverse complement strand
GTTTGAAGAACCGACCTTGCCCGATGATTTCGCAGCCTTTCAAAAAATTGGGGAGAGCATCAACATCCCGCTGGCACAGGGAGAGAACCTACACACGCTCTTCGAGTTTCAGGCGGCTCTCCAGACGAACGTGCTACAATTTCCTCAACCGGATGTCGGAACGATTGGGGGAATTACGCCTTGGTTACAAGTCGCCCAACTCTGTTCTGATCAGCATCTGATGGTCTCCTCGCATGGCATGCATGAGCTGCACGTGAGTCTTTTGGCAGGCGTTCCCAATCCAGGCTACCTGGAAGTCCACTCTTTCCCCATCGATCAATATGCACTTCAGCCTTTTCGGTTCATTAATGGTCTAGCAAAACCACCTGAAGGGATTGGCCACGGAGTGGAGTTTGACTGGGATAAATTACAAGAATACGCAGTATCAACGGTTCGTATTGCCTAAATTAGTACGATTGCTTTCAGCCGACAGGGCTTGCGCTTTGTGCTTCGAAGGTGATAGCCATCCACTTCTTTTTATGATCATTGATGTCATTTTACATGACGAAGCGACCTCTTCGTTTCTTTGAATTCCTTTCTTCAGATGTTAAGTGTGACCACAGCAACTACTCAACTATCAGATAGACAAATAAGAGATATCCTGCGCAGCGTGCGCCGGATCGCTGTCGTGGGGGCTTCCACCAACTGGAAACGTCCGAGCTTT
Organism: Deltaproteobacteria bacterium; assembly: GCA_011522845.1. GTDB lineage: Bacteria > SAR324 > SAR324 > SAR324 > NAC60-12 > JCVI-SCAAA005. The sequence goes on along the minus strand of WTIF01000198.1, from coordinate 3,738 downwards.
TTTGTGATGAAGTACCTCTCTCAGAAGGGCTACCAGATGCTTCCCGTCAATCCAAGAGTTGCGGGTCAGACCCTGTTGGGAGAAACTGTGCAGGCCAAGTTGGCTGATGTAGGACCAGTTGACATGGTTGAGGTGTTTCGTAGAGGGGAGGAAGCTCCTGCGATTGCTGAAGACGCGGTACGCTGTGGGGCAAAGGTGCTTTGGCTACAAATTGGGGTAGCCAGCGAGGAAGCTCGTGATATTGCCGAAAGAAATGGTCTACAGGTCGTCATGAATCGCTGCCCGAAGATCGAATATTCGCGCCTCTGGGGAGAACTAGGCTGGCAAGGCATCAACACCGGAGTAATCTCCAGCCAACGGAGGCATCGATGAAGAAGCCCCTCCATCCTCAGTATGGTTTCGAGACGCTGGCGATCCATGCGGGAACACCACCAGAGGCCACGACCGGAGCGCGTTCCTTTCCAATCTATCAGACGACCTCCTACGTGTTTGAAGACGCTGATCATGCCGCATCGCTCTTCAACCTGCAGACGCCTGGTTTCATCTATTCCCGTTTGACGAATCCAACTGTGGCAGCGCTGGAGGAGCGGTTGGCTACACTCGAAGGAGGGCGGGGAGCCACTTGTACAGCTTCAGGCCATTCATCTGAAGTCCTAGCGCTCTTTGCTCTGATGTCGCCCGGCAAGGAAGTGATCGTCGCAAACAAACTCTATGGGGGCAGTATCAATCTGATGGGCAAGAGCTTTCAGAAATTCGATTGGAAGGCGATCTTTGTCGAAGCCACTGATCCAGATGCGTTCCGACAGGCGGTAACGGAAAACACACGCGCTATTTTTGTCGAGAGCCTTGCCAATCCTGGAGGTGTTGTGATTGACCTTGAAGCCATTGCCAAGGTGGCTCAGGAAGCAGGTGTCCCCTTGATCGTCGATAATACGATGGCGACCCCAGCCCTTTGCCGACCCATCGAATGGGGGGCAGATTTGGTCACCCACTCCACGACCAAATTTCTCTCTGGACAGGGCAATGCAGTTGGTGGTGTGGTGATCGACGCCGGAACCTTTCCCTGGCTTGGTAATGAGAAGTTTCCAAGCCTGAGTCAACCAGCCACAGAGTACAATGGGATTACCTTTGCCGAAACCTTTGGCAATGATCTAGCCTACACACTTTACAGTCATGCGGTTAGTCTGCGCGACTTGGGTGCAACCATGTCTCCTTTTCATGCCTGGTTGACCATAAATGGGGTGGAGACCTTGGCTTTGCGGATGGAACGACACTGCCAGAACGCCCAGCAAGTCGCAGAGTTTCTGCAGGGTCATCCCCAAGTGGATTGGGTTTCTTATGCGGGCTTACCAGACAATTCTTTCCATCAGTTGGCCTCAAAGTACCTCGAAGGTGGGGCGGGATCGGTCTTCACTTTTGGCGTCAAGGGAGGCTACGAAGCCGGTGTCAAGCTGGTGGAGTCAGTAGAACTGCATAGCCACGTTGCCAACATCGGTGACACTCGATCCCTGATCATTCATCCAGCATCGACTACCCATCGACAATTGACGGATGAGCAGCGTGTGGCTGCAGGAGCTGGTCCGGAAGTGATCCGGCTTTCGGTTGGCTTGGAGAGAGTTGAAGACATCATCAACGATCTCGATCAAGCCTTTCAACAGCTCCAACAGTAACAATTACAGGTGTTCACGAAGGGTACTTCTCTCCTTGTTTGTTTCGACATCGACGCTCCTCAAATCTGTATCATCGGATGAAATCGAGAACTCCCAACTTCCTTGCCCCACCGGATGCGGAGAAGCGCAAGGCCATCCCGCCTGTGATTTGTTATCCAGTGAACCAACTTCAAGTAGCTCCCCTGGAACTTTACTTCCGAGCGCGCAAAAATTTTGAATTGGTGGAGTCTTTGGAGGTGCCTCCAAGGGAAGCAAAAACTTTCGAAATCCCAGCCGGTCATTTCTTTCGGATTGTCTGTGTGGATGGTCCCCAGGTGGGAGATCTCAACCTCTGGCAGGCAGAAAATCTGCAGGAGCGGTTCTACAGCACTGCTGTCACTCCAACCTAATTCGCAGCTTGGCCCAAAAGACAGGTCTCTCCAAGGCTGAGATCGAGGCTGATGTGCACGATGTACTCAATGTCTTCATGTGTACAGGTTTTCTGCAGGACACTCACCAGTATTTTATGAAGGCTAGTCCAGTACGCCCAGGAGACTATTTGGAATTCTTTGCAGAAGTAAATCTGCTGGGGGCGCTCTCAGCTTGCCCTGGAGGTGATTGTGGTAGCGAGCATTCCAGTGATTCGTCTGCCTGTTATCCCCTACGAGTGGAACACTACCGACCCACTAATGACGAATTGACAAAAGCCGGTTGGCACTCACCATCTATCAATGGGTATGACCGCTCTCACGGGATGGGATAATAAAAAACTACTCTGCCAGTGGGCAAATCGTATGTGGTTTGCATCTTTAGATGGATGTGACATAAACTCTCTCATCACGTTCTGATCACACGGAAACCATTGTCTAAGGAGCAAGTATGGCGGTTGGCAAACTGACGGGTCCCAAGAAAGCGGCGATCCTGTTGCTGGCCCTAGGCGAAGAAGGGGCTGCCGAGGTCATGAAGAACCTCGAAGAAGCTGAGATTCAGCAGGTGGGCTACTACATGACTCGCTTCAATGATATCTCGTCCGAGGAATTGGATCAGGTTCTTGAAGAGTTCTATCGACAGTCCGTGATGAGTGATGGGGGAGGAGATCTGATGGCTTCTCCAGACTTTATCAAGAATGCTCTGAGCAAGGCATTGGGCCCGGACAAAGCGAAAGAGCTTGGTGCATCGATGAGCGCCCAGACCGAAGACATGGGGCTGGAGGCACTGAAGTTCATCGATCCCGTGATGATTTCCAACTACATCCGAACGGAACATCCGCAGACCATCGCCTTAATCATTTCCTACTTGGCCGATGTAGACCAGGCGGCGACAGTCTTGCGGACACTTCCTGAAAATCTCCAGGCCGATGTGGTTTACCGAATTGCCTCTCTGGACAGTATTCCTCCGGGGGTAGTCAATGAACTCAACGAAGTGCTAACAGACGAAATGAAACAGGCAGGTAGCATGGTGACCAAAGTCGGTGGAGTTGCACCCGTTGCTGAGATTCTCAACGCGATTGACAAGGCCTCCGAGACACGAATTCTCTCCACGATCGAGGAATCGAATCCTGATCTGGCTGAGCAAATTCGCGAATTGATGTTCACCTTTGAAGATCTGACGCTGATTGATAGCAAGCAGATGCAGACAGTGCTGAAGGATGTGGATAAAGCTGATCTGGCGATGGCCTTGAAGACTGCCAGCGACGCGGTCAAGGAACTGATCCTAAGCTCAATGTCCACCAGGGCAGCTGAGATGCTCAATGATGATCTGGAGAACATGGGACCAGTCAAAGTCGCAGACGTTGAAGGTGCCCAACAGAAGATCATCAAGGTCGTCAAGAAGCTTGAAGAGGAAGGCAAACTCATCATGGCTGGAGCCGGCGACGACGTCGTCTAAGTTACTGCCAACTCCGCTGGGTGGGATTGCTGAATCCCACCATTCATCTTAGTTCCTGAATACTCCTGCAGGCGCCATCACACCCATCTGCGCTAACGACAAGCCTCACTCCTCCCCAAAAAGTGCGTACAAGATCATTGCGACTCCTTAATTAATATTTGGGAGATTGTCTTTTTCATGGTCGTACCGACCGAGAAATGAT
>WTIF01000104.1 GCA_011522845.1 Deltaproteobacteria bacterium | reverse complement strand
CCTCTTTAGCGATACATCAAACTCATTAGAGTAGCTGAATTGCTAGTCTAGTCGTGTTAGTCTAAGCTCCCTAAACTGCGTGCAAGTTCCAGAAACAAGTTTCTGGATGATATTTGCTCAATTTAATTTTTGCTTTAGTTGAGGCTCGCAGTAGGTAACGAAGTCTTCTCTTTCTGCTTCAAACGGTTACGGAGATTAAAATGGCAGACTACCGAATGATGATCTTGGCGGCTCTCTTTGCCTTCCTCTCAGGTCAGGGATTCTCAATGGACTACAGCATGACCAAGAGACTCGCTGAAGATCTGGAGTGCCGGAGTTGCAACCTGGAAGCTGGAAATTTGGCGGGGGTCCAGTTCATCAACTTTGATCTGAGCAATGCCAACTTGGCAAAAGCCCACTTAGAAGGTTCGAATTTGAACAACAGCAACCTTGCAGGAGTCAACTTGCAAGGGGCTCACTTGTTTTCAGCAAGCTTGGAAGGATGCAATCTGGAGGGCGCAAACCTAGCAGGTGTCGATCTGCAAGGAGCTGATTTGTCCGGTAGTTATTTGCCAGGAGCCAATCTTTCTGGATCGGATCTCTCCAATGCAGATTTTACAGGAGCGACCCTCAGAGATGCTGATCTTAGTAATGCAATCCTCAAGGGAACCCTACTGAAAGAAGCAGATCTCTCGGGAGCCAATCTCTCCGGAGCCAACCTGACAGATGCTGATTTGGCGAAGGCGAACCTTTCTCCTGCAACACTATTGGGAGCAACGCTTATAAGGACAAATCTCTCAGATACGAATTTGGTGAAGGCGAACTTTGAAGAAGCAAACCTCTTCCACACTAATCTGACCGGGGCAATCGTCACAAATGGTCGCTACATAATTCCAGAGCTGCGAGCCGCGAAATTGTGCTATTCAATTTTGCCGAATGTCCGAAGGTCGTTCAGGGATTGTGGGACAATGGATGTCCGTTGAAGGAAAGTAGAAAGTTTGAGTTGATGCTTGCTTTAGGCGGGAATGGATTTCTTATCGGAGTCGAAGAAAAACTGGCAGAAGATTTAAGCTCTTCTGCCCCAAAACGAGATTAAGAGGACTCAATCGATCAGGATTTCTGTTCCAGCAGAGCTACCACAAAGACCATACTCACCAAGCCAGCGCACGCAATCCCCAGTACAAACCCAGTCCCTTCCGACATGATTCCTGCCACAATCAGGGACACGATGACCAAGAGGATACCGACCTTGATGAATCCAAAAAAGAGGTTGTTCAGTGCATTCATGGAAATCTCCTCTAGCGTTCATAATTTCTAATTTGTCAGTGACCGTTGCACCGACTGTCTACTTAATGTCTTATCAAAAGAGATTCTGAATTCAGAGGAGAGTGGGGGGAGGAAAATGTTAAAGAGGATTAATAAATCTAGATTTAATTAACAATATTAATATTTTGAATGAAATGAAAGTCTTCAGATGAATACACCTTCAAGCTGGTTGACGCATTTTATCTAGGTGAGTCTTGATCGCAATTCCAGCTCCAGCGATCACAATCATCAGCATCCCAAGCAAAGTCCATTGATCAGGGAGGTGACTGAAGAAAACCCAACTCAGTAGTGCTGCCCAGACCAAATGCATGTAATTGGCAGGCGCGATCAAAGAAGCAGGAGCGTATTGATAGGCAACTGTGAAGAGAAAGTGCCCCGAGGTCGAAATCAACCCAAGCAAGACCATGAGTCCCAAATCCTCCCAATTGGGAAGGGGGCTTTCTAAGCTTGGTATTGCTGCCAATCCGAAGCAAACCGCACCAACCAAGGTGGCATGAAACAAGAGGGAAAGATTTGATTCTGTTTTGGTAAGAACCCGCGTGATCAAGTGAAAAACAGCTGCCAACCCAGCGTTTAAAAGAGCAAGTACGACTCCTACCGAATCTAGCCCTCCTCCAGGTCTGAGGATCATCAAAACCCCTAAAAATCCTAAGATGGCAAGTAACCAGCCAACACGGCTTACCTGCTCTCGCAATAGGGGAATTGCCAGCAACATGACCAAGATTGGAAACAGATACATAATCGAAATGGTTTCTCCCACAGGCATCAATCTGAGAGCGTAGCCCAGTGTCAGGGAGCAAAGGGCCAGAATCACTCCACGACCAATAACCCAGGGCGTTCGAACTGTTTTCCAAAGAGAATTCCCTACACGGGGCCAAGCAAAGACAAAGAGGAGCAACAGGCTTGCTAAATAGCGAACTGCCACGACTAATTCGACAGGGTGCCTCATCGTCAGATGCTTCGTCACAACATCACTCAGTGAGAACAGAAAAACTGTGCCGATGACCAAGCCAATGGCTGTCAATGGACGATCATCGCCTGCTGCAGGAGAGGGAGGCATCGATTGTTTTAAAATACAGAAAAAGGAATAGACCGTAAGATGAACTGTAGGACGGAATAATTGTCTTCTAGCGGTAGCCTAAGTGCAATACTTGCTGCAGGATTTTGCCAATCCGTAAAGCGATGAGCCTTGGAGAAGATTTAGTGAAGAGAGTCTGCTTGAAATTTGGGGACTATATTTTTTGGAGAGGCAAGATGCGACGGAGCAACTCGTATTGGTGGAGGTAACAACGGAGCAAGTTGACTCAGCGAAAGAGGCTTTGCGAGCAGGTGGGCCGCTCCGGCGTTCATCACTCTTTGCAAATCATCTGAACTCGTAAAGTGGCTCATTCCAATGATTTGAAGAGATGCAGAATGCTGATGGAGATGTTGCACCAGGCGTAGTGGATCGATGTCCATGATGTCGAGGTCGAGTAACGCAGTATCGAAATGCTTTGTTAGGCCAAGTACCAAAGCGTCGATACCATCCTGAACAAAATCAACCTGCCAGTCTAGCTGCTCTAAATGACTGACAATGGGAGCAGCGTTTTCTTTCGCATTTTCCAAGAGTAATATTCTTGGAACCATTCTCTGCATCGTTCAATTATTTGCTGAAATTATCTAGGTTTAACCGAGCTTCCTCGTTCAAGCCCTGAATGTTCAGATCAATTTGCGAACCGATTTCTGCAAGCCCAGTGTTTTGGCTTGTTTCAGGATGAAGCTGCTGAATCACGCCTCCTTGTTGTAAAAACTTGGCAACTTGGTCTTCAATCTGTTCACGAGTTGGCCGCTTGCTTTCGGCTTTACGCGATTGTTTTGGGAGAACCCTGCCAGGGATGTAACTCATGTTCATCTCCGTTAGAAGGTGGGTGGAATGAATATTGGTCTCTGGTGAAAATGCAACCAAGGGCAAATAGTGAAATGAGTTTGCTTGAATCTATTTGATCAGTTGGAGAGGTGTTAACAGATAGCGGCGAACTCCAAGGATCAAGTGAAACAGAGGCGGATTATAGGTGGCGAGCCAGAACAACAAGCAGATTTGCGGCTCTTCCTTGCGGCGACCCAACCATCGCAGGAATAAGTCAAACAACTCTGGAGAGAGTCGCCCTGCGGAGAAGATTAAGTGAACCTTGATGCCTTCCCAATCCCGAAGTCGGATGGGGGTTGCGGTTGTTGGGGAACTTTTCGTTGGATTCAAAAGCTGAGAAATCGACATGGCGCTCTCCTTGTTCCAGGGGGAAGAGAATGTGTCTCACGATTTCTCAAGCAGCGTTTTTAGATGATATTGCAATTTGTTGTTGCTGCGAGAAACCCGAGGGGCATTGAACTCGTTGGGCATCCCGCCACTTTCTCTCAGAACCATCTGGTTCCTTGAATTTTCTTATGCGTCAGACTGGGGGAGAGGCTGGATTTCCCCTTTTGGTAGCAAATTTAGGATTCGCCATCTTTGAGAGGAGCAGGGTTTTCGTTGCTTCTCCCCTGATAGTCTGTGCAATCCAAAACAACCTGGACCTGCAATCCTGGTTCAGGATGAAGCAGCTCCTGGAATCGATGTAGAAGTGCCTCTAGTTCCTTTTCGGTGGCCTCCCCTTGGATACTGAATTGGTGTCGGTGATCAGATCGTTTGTATTGAACAACCATGGGGTGACCGCGAGGCAAAACAATTGATTTGGATTGAAACAATGGAAGTGACAGTAGTGATCTCCGGTATTTTTGCCAGCAAAGTTTGAGAGTGTTTTGAGTAAATTGATTTTAAGCCATTGAATCAATTGACAAAAAATTAATCTAGAAATAGATGGATGAGGGATTTAGGAAGAAGTGGAGGCTAGAAGGCAAATCGTATGATCTCATTGAAAACGAGTCGCCTAATC
>WTIF01000291.1 GCA_011522845.1 Deltaproteobacteria bacterium | reverse complement strand
CCATATAAATCTCTACTTAAGATTTTCTGATAAACAGATAATTTTTTCTTGACAAATCACTTATGAATTCATAATGTTCGTCATTATTTCAATACAAACGTTTGCAATTTGAAAGAGGTAATTTGATTCTAGAAATCCAAAGGAAGCTTTACCGCACTAAAGTGCAGCAGTTTATGGATCGTCTGGAACAGAGGATTCTTGCAGACCATGTAATCTTGGAGGGTCGTTTCGCCAAGACCAAAGACCCCATCTCCTTTCAACAACGCCTAGACCTTGAGTATCAGGTCATCCAAGAGGGAGATGAGTGGGGCCAAACGTGGGACAGTGCCTGGTTTCACTTGCTTGGAAAAATCCCGGAGCATTGGAAAAATGATGAAGTGGTTGCCCACCTTGATTTCAACGGAGAAGCCCTCGTCTTTTCACCAGAGGGTATTCCACTTCAAGGGCTCACGAATGGAAGTGTCTTTGGAAGAATCACCCGGCATAACTTTAGACTGGCTGCACCAGTTCTGAAAAATCCCCAAATCGAACTTTGGGTGGAGGCAGCTGCCAATTCAATCATGGGCATCCATCGACCACGTGATCCCGAACGCGGAAAAAGCGCTATCGAAGCTACTGGGAATCAAGTAGCCAAAACAGCTGCGACTCTTCGACCTGGGGATACAATCAGTCGGCATGGGAGTTACCGAGGTATTGTCAATCGTATGAGGCTCGCTCGATTCAAGCGTGATCTCTATGATTTCTGGTTGGATATGGAGGTATTGAATGGGCTCTTGGACTCCGTACCTGACAGCAGTACGAGGTATGCTCGAATTCTAGAAGGGCTAGTCAAGGTTACCAATATCTTCAAGGATGCTGAAGCGAACGTTGGACAGTGCCGGGAAATGCTGAAGCCACTCTTACAACAATCTGCCAATGCGAGTGCCCCCACAATCAATGCTGTGGGACATGCTCACATCGACACTGGTTGGCTTTGGCCGGTTCGAGAAACCATTCGAAAATCTGCTCGCACCTTCGCCAGCCAATTCGATTTGATGGAGAGATACCCCGAATATGTTTTTGGGGCTTCCCAACCACAGCATTATCAATTTGTCAAAGATCACTACCCTGAACTATATGAAAAAATTCGTGAAGCAGTCGCAGGAGGTCGTTGGGAGCTGCAAGGGGGGATGTGGATCGAACCAGACTGTAACCTGATCAGTGGTGAATCCATGGTTCGCCAGATTCTTCATGGGAAGAACTTCTTCATGGATGAGTTTGGGGTAGATGTGAACAACTGTTGGATCCCAGACGTCTTTGGCTACTCCGCATCCATGCCCCAAATTCTCAAGTTGGGTGGCTTGGAACACTTCCTCACACAAAAGATGAGCTGGAGCCAATTCAATCGCTTTCCTTACTCGACCTTCCGATGGCGTGGGATTGATGGAACAGAAGTTCTGACTCATTTTCCACCGGAAGACACCTATAACAGCCAGCTTCAACCCTATGATCTACAAAAAACCGAGCGGAATTTTGTCGAGAAAGGGGTTCTTGACGAAATGATGTGCCTCTTCGGAGTTGGAGATGGGGGAGGTGGCCCAACTGCCGAAATGATTGAACGTGGTCTACGACAACAAAATCTGGAGGGAGTGCCTAAGGTCAGATTTGGACGAGCAGATGAGTTTTTTCAGCGAATTTCTGAAAAAACAGAAGAACTCCCTGTTTGGAGTGGAGAACTCTACCTGGAATTACATCGTGGCACCTTAACTACACAAGCGAGAACCAAGCGCAATAATCGAATGCTTGAGCAGAGTCTCAGAGCTACGGAATATCTCCTATCCTTGGGTTCACTCAACGATTACCCCCAGCAGGAATTGGACAAGGTTTGGAAAACTCTGCTGATCAATCAGTTTCACGACATCCTACCTGGTTCAAGTATTCATTGGGTCTACGAAGTAACCGAGCGAGAGCATCAAGAGGCTCTCGAAACATGCGAACGCTTGAGAGGTGAATCTGCGGAACAGCTATTCGATCAAGACAAGGACGCAATCACCCTGATCAACACACTGAATGTGGCCTATGAACGTCAGATTGAATTACCTGAGGATTGGAAAGGAGGACTCCAGGATGAGCATGGTAATGACCATCCTGTTCAGCAAGATACGGATGGCAAGCTTTCAGCACTGGTGAGGCTTGCACCTCAGGAAATTAAGACTCTCCGATTAAGTAATAAAACCCAGCAAGCCAAGAAAGCTGATGCACTGATTCTTGAAAACCAGTTGGTACGTTACGAATTCAATCAACACGCACAACTGGTTGCCGCGCTGGACTTGGAGACGGGCGAATCCATTTTGGCAGATGGAGCAGTTGGCAACGTACTGACCTTGTATGAAGACCGACCTCACAACTGGGATGCTTGGGAAATTGATATCTCCTATGAAGATATGGCTTTGGAGACTGCTGAAGGTCAAAATTGGCACTCTCTTGGAGTCGGTCCAGTTAGCCAATCTCTGCTCTTTCAACTGAAAATTGGCAATTCAAGGATTGAACAGCGGATCACTTTGCAGACTAATTCCAAGGCATTGGAATTTGACACAAAAGTTGACTGGCAGGAGTGTCATCGAATGCTCCGGACCGCTTTCCCAGTCAATGTGCAGACGGACTCCGCAACCTGCGATATCCAATATGGATATGTTCAGCGTCCCACCCATCGCAATACGACATGGGACATGGCCCGTTTTGAGGTAGCGGCCCAGAAATATGTTGATTTGTCAGACCACCAGAAGGGAGTAGCCCTACTAAACGACTGTAAGTACGGACACAAGCTTCATGACAATATTATGGATCTTCATCTCCTACGGGCTCCAACGCACCCTGATCCTGATGCAGATTTGGGGACACATCAGTTCTGTTATGTGCTCTATCCACACAACAATCCCTTCCAGCAATCCGATGTTATTGAGCAGGCCCAACAGCTCAATCAGGCTCCCTTGTCTCTTCCAGGCAAACCAATTTCTGCAATTCAGCCACCTGTAATCGTGGAAAGTGCAGATGTAGGACTAGAGGTGCTCAAGAAAGCGGAAAAAGAAAATTGCCTTGTTCTTCGTGTCGTTGAGAGAAAGGGCAGGAAAAGTGAGGCAACCATTCGCTTGACTGATGCCAATCAAAATCTGAAATCCACGGACTTAATGGAGTGGAACGACTCCGGTGAAGCTGTTGGAGGAGAATTGAAGTTCACCCTCAAACCATTTGAGATTAAGACTTTCAAAATCACACAATCCTCCTAAACCCATTAAAAAGGATGCCTATGAAGTAAACTCTTTGATCATCTTTAATAACGAACCAATTTCAACTTCCTAAGTGAGGTCGATATGTTTAAAAAACTAGCATTAGTGGCATTGAGTGTAGCTGCAATTGCAGTTAGCGGGGTGCAAGCTGGTGGTCATAGTAAGGCCAGAAATAAAACAGTAATTTTTGACATTGACGGTGGTAAGGTAGCACAGCCGTACAATTTCAATAATTTAGTCCCTGGGACAACAAGAAGTAATGGGATTCACCAAGCGGTCTTTGAACCATTGTTCATACTCAATTATGAAACTGGTGAGATTGATCCTTGGATGGGTGAAAGTTTTACTTCAAACAGTTCACTTGATGTTTGGACATTGAAGCTAAGGAAAGGCATCAAATGGTCTGATGGAGAAGATCTAGATGCAGATGATGTAGTTTACACAATCCAAATGTTACTTGATGATAGTACGCAATCTTTGCGCGATGCTGCTTCAATGCAACAATGGGTGAAGTCCGTTAAAAAAGAGGATAAGCACACTGTCGTTTTTAACCTGACAGAACCCAATGCTCGTTTCCAATTAGATTACTTCTCTGTGAAAATTTATGGCGGAGTCATCATCATTCCTGAACATGTTTGGAAAGGGCAAGACCCGTTCACATTCAAGTTCTATGATAAAGAAAAAGGATGGCCTCTGGGTTCAGGTGCATACACTTTAAAAAGTGCATCAGAAACAGAGTTCATTTATGATCGAAATGACAACTGGTGGGGTGTAAGTCAGGGGTTACCTCTTCCAGCTCCTGAGAGATTAATTTGGGCGGTAACTGCAACTGAAGAGAACCGTTCGATGCTAGCCGCAAAGGGTGAATTAGACAGTGTAATGGATGTCACCCTTGGTGCTTTTGAGGCAATGCAAGCTCGAAACGAGAATATGCAAGCTTGGTTTAGTGATT
>WTIF01000216.1 GCA_011522845.1 Deltaproteobacteria bacterium | reverse complement strand
CTCCAGTGCCAAGCGCGTGGAGACATGAGTTCCTGTCCCAAACGCCTGCCCTGGCTCCAGCCAGATTACCTGACGATTCTCCGGCAGCTCTCTTTCGTACCAGACAGGCGCAATCAATAGAGTGCGACCAATTTCTACAGGCTGAAAATGATCATGCCAACCTAAACGCCAATTTTCATTTGGGCAGAGTCGATGCTCCACTAACTCTAGTTTTCCAACTGCTTGTGGATACTCGCTGTGAAAACGGGCAATCCACTCATCAAGTTTTTGTGGTTCCGTCAGGTAGCATTTCAGTCTTTGTTCGCCATCAGCTTCTTGAAGAATCTCACAGCCTGCTACCCCCTGTTCAAAGCAAAAGCCTGTCCAGAGATCTGCTAGTTCTTCTGCCACGCTGAATACACCTTCCTGGTAGTTCTCCGAACTAGTCACTCGCGCGTCTTGTCCAGATAGACTTTAAAACCATCTTCCAAGAGTCCTCGTAAACGTGGATCTTTTTTTTCCTCTGCCGACTTACATTGCTGACAGCGGCAGCTTACATGATGTGTCTTCTGGAATCGTTTGATACGCACCCGGGTCAGGTCTTTCCCCTCCGTTTGCATCTGGCGCAGCACCTTCTCCACCTGTTCCATGACCTTGTGCAGAACAATTTCCTCGTGCTTTGGGAAACCACGTTCTGCGGATTTACGGCCGAACATTTGCCTCTCCTGTTACCAGTTGGGACTGTAAGCGTTGCCAGCTTTGCTCGTAAACTGACAATGTCTGCTCTAGCAATTTATTCGGATCAAAACGTTCCAAAGACTGCTGACGGGCATTCTGACCGAACTCTGCAATGCGTTCCGGACTTTCCAGCATCCACTCCAGAGCTTCTGCCAGGGCTTCTGCGCTCTTGTCTTTTGCGATTCGGCCTGTGACACCATCCTGAATGATCTCAGGTAAAGCTCCGGTAGGGAAAGCAACCACAGGCGTCCCCACAGAGAAAAATTCAACAGCCACACGGCAAATCACTTCAGAGTCGACAGAGCTTACCACACCAATGTCAGTGTGACGCATAATTTCCAGCACATCCTCACGATATCCATACAAGTAGACACTCTGCAGGAGGTTCGATTCGACTAAGTCTTGCAAAAGTCCTTGCCATTCTGCCTCTGTCTCATTCGTGTCGCGATAGAGCATCAGCAGCACTATGTCTGGAAAACGCTTTCTCAGTGCGACAAAACTTTTCAGAAGAATCCTTTGCCCCTTGACTGGCCGAATACGCCCTACAATACCAATGACTCGACAGTGCTTTGGAATACCTAACCGATCAAGGCACTCTAATCTAGATTGTTGAGCTTCACTTTCTCCCTTTACGCCAATTGTACTTGGGTTAACAGGATAGTAGATAACATGAAGACGCTCTGGTGGAAGATTAAGGACTTGGCGAAGTTGGGAAGCAATTACCTGCGCTGGTACAATCACAGACTCAATCCAATCCTCATGTAACCGACGATTTAGCCAATGATCACGAAGTGGTCGAGTTGTGCCGCGAGTTCGGATTAACGAAAAACTTTTCAGCTGTTGCCGAAGCAACACGAGCAGGGGGAATCCCTCAGATCGGTGGGCATTGACAATCTGAATCTGCTGTTCCTCAATCAGGGATTTCAACCGTTGATAGGCGCGCCAAAGTTGCCAGGGATTTGAAGAACTAAGTGGGATATCCGTAATGATTGGCAGGTTCCAATTTCGCAGCTTTGTCTCATTCAGAGAATTGGGGAGGGTCAGCACCCAAACTTTATGCCCTGCATTCAGTAATTCTCTTGCGAGGATAGCCGCATAGGCAGCCTCTGCATTCCACCAGCGAACGTTGCTGGTGATCAGGATACGCATCAAGGCCTAGAAATCGGCATGGCCCGGCACTCGTGGAAAGGGGATCACGTCACGAATGTTTTTCATGCCTGTCACGAATTGAACAATTCGCTCAAAGCCAAGGCCAAAACCCGAGTGAGGTACAGAACCGTAGCGGCGAAGATCCAGATACCAACCGTACTCTTCCTCTGGTAAATCTAACTCACGGAGGCGTTTTTGTAATTGCTCAAGGTCATCTTCACGCTGAGAACCACCAATGATCTCCCCAATTCTTGGAAACAAGACGTCCATTGCTGCCACTGTACGACCATCTGAATTCTGCTTCATATAGAATGCTTTGATGTCACGTGGGTAGTCTGTCAAAACAACGGGGCAGCCATAGTGCTGCTCTGTCAGATAACGTTCGTGTTCTGACTGTAGGTCTGCACCCCATTCTACTGGAAACTCAAAAGTCTGTTCTGACTGCTGGAGGATCTCAACCGCTTCCGTATACGACACGGTCTGAAATTCGGATGAAACGATGTGCTCCAACGTTGCACAAAGTTCTGGATCGTACATTTTCTGCAGGAATGCCAAGTCTTCTGAGTGGCGTTCGAGACAGCTACTGAGTAGGAATTTTAGGAAGTCAGTAGCTAGTTGAACCAGATCCGGCAACTCGCAGAAAGCCACCTCTGGCTCAATCATCCAAAACTCCGCAAGGTGTCGGGATGTATTGGAATTTTCTGCGCGAAACGTTGGTCCAAAGGTGTAGACATCACCAAACGAACACGCAAATGCCTCTACATTCAACTGGCCTGACACTGTCAAGAATACGGGACGATCAAAAAAGTCAGCGCTGTAGTCGAGCTTACCCTGAGAAGTTAGAGGCAGTTGTTGATCCAGCGGCAGAGTAGTAACTTGAAACAATGCCCCTGCCCCTTCTGTATCGCTGGCAGTGATGATGGGTGTATGAATGTAAAGAAATCCACGATCCTGAAAGAAACGATGGACGGCATCAGCGAGTGTGTTCCGGATTCTGAAGACAGCACCAAAAGTATTGGTTCGTGGTCGGAGGTGGGCAATTTCGCGTAGAAATTCGAGGGTGTGACCTTTTTTTTGAAGTGGATAGTCCTCTCCCGGCGATCTGCCGTAGATCCGGATTTGCTGAGCTTGTACTTCGAAGGCTTGTCCCTTACCGGGAGACTCAACCAGTTGACCAATCACTTCAACTGCTGAGCCAGTTGTTAATTTGGCGATCTCTTCGTAGTCGGTTAGCTCTGCATCAGCGATAATTTGGATGCCTGACTGTGTTGAGCCATCATTTAAATTGAGGAAAGAAAATTTCTTTGAATTTCGTACTGTGCGTAGCCAACCTCGTAAACAAATCTCCTGACCAACCAAATCCGAAGACAGTGCTGCTAGACGAGTCCGTCGACTCATAGCATGCCTCGTAGTTTCTTAGACACATCAATCTCGATGCTCTCAACCAGACCCGACAATTCCTTGACATCCATCAGCATGCTCTTGCGATCCGGCATGATCGCATAAAGGTACTTGACGTATTCGGGTAACATCTTCAGATAGATCTGGTTCCGGTCAAAACGAATTTGCTTGCTCAGAAAAAGCTCTAGTTGCCCCCTAGACATGTGCTTGAAGACATCAATGAAACCTGTTGAACAGGTCTCTAATTCCTTACTAACATCTTTTGGATAAAAGTCTGAAAATCGCTTGCGAGAAGTCATGATTCTAGAAAACAGCAACATCGTGATACAGACTACGGTGCCGTTCACCCAGTCAATCCCGTACATCCCAACATACCCAAGCAAGAAGTAGCATGCACCAATGATCGAGCCTGTTAATTGAAGAGCAAGACGCACTCTCTCCACAGCCAAAAACTTGAAATTATATTTGCGCTCTTTGACGAAGAACCCGAGGCCGTCTGTGAAACTGTCAACCCCCATCACCAACTCTTCTGCTGATGCCAGTCGATTCTGGAGCTCCGTCTCAAGCTGCTTCTTTTTCTCGGCTGCACGGGCATTGAGAATTTCCTGAGAGATATAGCGCTTCGTAGCCTTCAGCTTCTCGACTAATACTCCCAGGAATTCGAATGGGTTCTCCGAACTCATCTGGTTTTGCTTGAACTGGGACTTGGCCTGCAGATAGTTGATGATCTCGTCATAGAGGCGCAGACGCTTCTTGCGTGCTTTTTTAGAACCAGTACGACCACTGCGAGCCTCATACTCCGCATCTTCTTGGGCTTCAATGATCATTTCCTTGCGAATCAGAAGCGTAAAGATTTCGGAACAGACGTCGCCATGATTTTTGTTCATGTCGAACATCTTGGAGAAAATCTCACATATCACATAACTGGTTCCCGAAAATTTGCGATCACCAATCTCTACGTCCGACTTCTCCATGTTATAGAAAGAC
>WTIF01000333.1 GCA_011522845.1 Deltaproteobacteria bacterium | reverse complement strand
TGAATTGTTTACTTGAAGCGCAAATCCACTCTGATTGATCTCAATGGGAGTAAAGAGATCAGCCTCAACCTCGATGTCTTGCAGTTGTGGATCTTTGTACCAACTAACGACTACCTGCGATTTTTCTCCGAGCAATGGATTGGATGGCTGAATATCCATTTGGATTTGTAGATGAGCAGCCTCACTGGCTGCCATTGCGG
Organism: Deltaproteobacteria bacterium; assembly: GCA_011522845.1. Taxonomy (GTDB): domain Bacteria; phylum SAR324; class SAR324; order SAR324; family NAC60-12; genus JCVI-SCAAA005. The sequence continues at coordinate 4,071 of WTIF01000333.1, read as the reverse complement.
CCTGTTTCAGTTTCAACGCTACGCGATGATGGTGGATAGGGTGAACTTCCTCCCTCAGGTTCAACAAAGACTCCTGAAATTGACAAATATGTTTGAGCACTTGGCTTGAATCCGGAAAGGCATGCATTGCTGCTTCTGCAAAGCTTTGAGCATCTGCTGCTGCTTTCTTTCCATCAGACTTTTCACAATAATTCGCTAAGCAAGACAGAGTTTTCGGGACTTCTTCGGTCAGATCATCCAAAAAAGTTTTTCCAGAGGCTGTCTTCAACTGATGTAGTGGCAAAGGCCAATTTTGTTCATCCTTCAGTGAACCCATGCCCTGAGTAGCATGAAATCCCCTTGACCACTCCCCAATTTGGGCATAGGTCCCCCCATACACAAAATCAAAATCTCCACAGTTTAATTGATGAGAGGTGACGGGAGGTGGTTCTTCATCATCATAGGAACCGCCACCACCACTCCAGGCTGGGAGATAAAGAGCATTGGCTTGCCAAGTTTCTAAATCCAATTCAGAAAATTTGTTTTGGTCAGCAGCGCAATCAAAAGCTTCAATCGTCATTTTTGTAACCGCACGATGATGGCCATGTTGACCAGCTACATCTAGAAAAGTGGGAATGAGAATATCGGGCTTAAAGAGGCGGACCATCTTTACAAGCTGCTTCAGGCTGTGATCTTTCCCCCAAATTTCAAAGGTCTGTTCAGGAGTTTTTGAAAAACCAAAATCTCTGATGGGATCTTCGGGGTTTTCTGCAAGCCAGCCAAGATCTGCACGAATGTAATGCATCGCTGCAATTAGTTCTTCTGTTCTCAGAAATCCCAACTGATCTCCACGTTCTTTGCCCAGTGAATTCTGGCCTCCTTGTCCACGAACTGCGTTTACATAAACCACATGCATCCCATCCTGTAAGGAAAGCTTGGCAAGCATCCTGGAAGTTTCATCATCCGGATGTGCCCCTGTCTGCATGAAAATCAAGGTGGATTGGAGTGATCGAAGCCACTTGTAGAGTTCACGTAGTGGCTGCCTTTGTTCCTGTCTCAATAGAAAATCCTTTTTCATTTCTCTTCCATGCTTTGTCGTGTTCTTTTCAGCGTGAACTGATGTGTTGATCTAAGTGCGGGAAAAATGTTGATAGAGATTTCAATAGGCTGTTTCCGACTATTCAGATAGCGACGAGTCATTTCTAGGGCTAGCGATCCCTCTTCAACATTCATGATTTTGGCAATTTTTTTTGTAAGAGAGATGGGTTTGATTACCTGTTGGATTTCATTGATGACAACCCCGTGTTGCTCCTCAAGCAAGTCGCAGATGAATCCTGGATAATCATCTATCTTTGCTTGAATATCCTGATATCTGAAGTCAATGTAGACATTTCCCCAGACCAACATCTGCAAACTCTTTTGATCCAAGCGATGTTGACAGATTTTCAGCCAATGTTTACCAGGTTTGCCATCGAGTTGATGTGCTAATTTCTCGTCCGCAATGATGGATTTTTTGGAGGTGACAATGCGCTCAGCCCCTCCACCATAGAGTAAGTCTGCGATTGGCTGAGTTGCATAGTTGAATGAGTTGGTGGGTTTGTCAGCCAATACCCTTGTTCCATCACCACGACGTCTGGAAATGAACCCATTTTCTTCTAAATTTTGTAAAGCACGTCTAACTGTCGGTCGGCTGACCTCGAACTCAACTGCCAGGTTGTTTTCACTTGGAAGGTAGTCTCCTATCCCCCAAAAGCCTTGTTTGATACGCTTGATCAGCGAATCTGCCAATTTGCCGTATCTGGTCTCCAATGAAGATCTCCGAAAATACTTTTGTTTCCTGTAAACGAACAAAGAGACGATTTAAGATTTTCTCTTGACATCAAGTTGAATGTTATCGATAAGTTCTTACCTTAGTAAAAGTCATTACTTTTGCTTTTTGTCAACTGTTTTTGGGAGATGATCCATGAGGAATTTTTTCAATTCAATGATGCTAGCCCTTCTTGCACTGCCAATTCTTTGGGTCAATTCTGCGGCTGCTGTAGAGATTGAATATTGGCAATACACCTACGCAACTCGTGTTGAGGCTATCTACAAGCTTATTGAAAAGTTTGAAGCAGCCAACCCAGGCATCACGGTCAAACATACACATTTCCCTTATGCGGATTATCGTAAGAAAGTTGCCATTGCTGTTTCTGCTGGGGATGGACCTGATGTAGTGCAACTCTACTACGGTTGGCTTCACGATTATCGTGACTCAAACCTAATTCAACCTCTTTCGAAGACTTCGTTCCCTCATAGCATGATTGAGAAACAATTCTTTCCAATGGTGCAAACGATGAAGGTGGAAGGGGAATATTGGGGTCTCCCCACAGCAGTTCGCTCCCTTGCGTTGTTCTGGAATCAAGATCTTTTCTCGGAAGCTGGATTGAATGGACCTCCCGAAACACTTGATCAATTTGTCGAGTATTCAAAAAAACTGACGAAGAAAGATAGTGATGGGAATTACCTCTCCATTGGCTATGCAGTGGATACAGATGGACAAGACCATCACTGGTGGAGGGAAGTTCTGACAAGGCTTTATGGTGGACAGCCATACTCTGCTGATGGAACGAAAGTTACCTATAATTCTGATGCAGGCGTGAAAGCTCTTCAGTTTCTTACAGATATTGAAGCAACTCATCAGGTAGGTTCAAACGGCTTCATGAACAGAGGTCAGGACGCTTTCAAAGCTGGGAAAGCCGGGATGATCATCGATGGCTCCTTTCGGATTTCTACCTTCAAGAAGCAAGAGGGATTGAACTTCGCGATTTCTGAATTACCAGGCCACGCTGGTAAGCGCTATAATTTCTCTTCCTACTGGGTCAATGGAATCAGTTCAAAAGCTGAGGGAGAGAAGCTCGCTGCAGCTGAAAAATTCCTTGAGTTTGTCACTACGGAAGAAGCGATGCAACTGTGGCTGGATACTGTCGGAGAGCTTCCTGCAAAACCAGCGGTGGCCCTGGTTGAGGAAAATAAGTCGCATCCTTTCTTCGGACCATTCATTCGTGGTCTTGGATATGCGACGGCTACGGATTTTGTCTCGGAACAACCACAACGACAGGCACTGATTGATGCTTACGATATGGTAGTGCTCAAGGGTACAAGTCCGAAAGATGCTCTTGCCAAGGTTTCAGAAGATGAGCAGGAAGTCTTGGATGAATTTTTTGATAACTGACGATTTTAGCGTCTGGCTATAAACTGCGCGTGGTCTTTGTTTGAGAGACCATGCGTTCCAAATTTTGATTGTTTCCCTAAATTCTATGCTTCAATTTTGGGAGAAGCTCTCCATCAATCAAAAGCTAGCTTGCACAGCTTGGCTATTCTTAGCCATCCCAATCGTTTTCTACGCTACAATCCGCTTTTATCCCACCTTTGAAGCCTTCTATGTGTCTTTCCTGAAATGGAATCTGCTGGGATCTCAGAAATACATAGGCATCAAGAACTACGCAAAAATTCTTGGTGATGAAGACTTTTGGCTGGTTCTCTGGAACACAATCAAATACGCCCTGTTCGGAGTTCCAATCAGCTTACTGGTTGCCTTTTTGATCGCTTATTGGCTTAACGAGATAGAGTTTTGCCACGACTGGATTCGGGCAATGTATTTCATCCCGTTTCTGACAACTGCAGTAGCAATGGCTTGGGTTTGGCGCTGGTTCTATCAACCAATGCCAATTGGTTACTTCAATATCATGCTTTCCTGGATTGGTATTCCCCAACAACCATTCCTTAAATCAATTGAGCAATCACTTTATTCCATCATGGCGCCTGCAATCTGGGCAGGCTTGGGTTTTCAAATAGTCATTTTTATTGCCGGAATTCGGGCAATCCCAAAAAGTTACTTTGAAGCCGCAGAAATTGATGGAGCTGGCAGATGGCAAATTCTTCGTGAGATTACTCTTCCAGCCTTGAAGCCTACCGTCATCTTTCTAACTGTCGTCTCGACGATTGGTTTCTTAAGAATTTTTGATCACGTTTACACGATGAGTGCTGATGGTGCGGGGGGGCCACTAAATTCCACAAAACCTTTGGTTCTGCTGATTTACGAATATGCAT
>WTIF01000007.1 GCA_011522845.1 Deltaproteobacteria bacterium | reverse complement strand
GGATATTTCTTGGGATCATTCATAAAACCGATTTGCCTGCCCGGCTCTGTCAAAATTACTGCAGATTGAGTACAGCCAAACATCACTCCACCCAAGAAAATTACCGATAATTGCCGCATATAACTTCCCATTATTGAGGTACCTCAATCATTTTTCCCCCTGTTGATGAAGCAACTTTAGCCAACCAGTCGATCTGCCACCCGGTTCTATGAAGTTCTAACCACTCGTCAACAATTACTACTGGATGCCTCAAATCAGGCATATCCCCACATCGACAGCTAATTTGCATTTCGTAGGTGCCAGGTGTCTTTGTCGCCAATTCCAATGCAGCAAGTTCTTCACGAACACTCAGGATCTGCTCTTCCATGACCTGGCCTGTTTCTAAGTCAACTAAACTTAGAACGACATCGGGTGATGATGTGGGTAGATGCAAATTGCCGGCAATTCTTTCGCTCACATGGTACGGTCGGGTTCTGCGAAAATCTTTGAAAATTCGCTGTTGCTCAAAGAATGGCTGATAAAGAAGTGTTTGCCAGAACATCAAGTGCTGGAACCGAGTTGCTTGATCTTGTTCTCTTCTGAGAGTCCAACGCCAAGAGTGAGGATCTGTCACCCAATCAACCCTCCCTAATCCAAATGAAGTCCTCCTGAGTATCCGAATACCTGAGTCATCTTTTGAACTATCCCAACTGTAAGTGGCTTGACGTTGAGAATGCTCTGGAGGCAATAGATCAACCTCCTCATAATTCCAATTTTGCTCGTGTCGCAATGGCCATTCCCAACTCAGAGCTTTCTCCGAATTCATGAAGAGTTCAGCATATCCTCGCTCACCCTCCGTCTGATCGCCACCAACAACAACAATACGCTTCCCCTGAGAGAGGAATTTTTGAAAACTACGCTGAAATCCTACGTTTCTGAGATATTTCTTGATGGTAAAATTATGGAATATGACCACATCAAATTTGAACAATTCCACCATGAACAATTCCTCCACAGGAAACTGAATCAAGGCCAATTCGTTCTCAGGGATATTGTTGGCATCCTCAAAGGGATCACGCAGAATGAAGAAAGAAATCAAATCAATCTCAGGGCTATCTCCTAAAAGAGATCGTAGATAACGAACATCCCAACCCGTTCTCCCAGCGATATGTAAGACCTTCAGTCGGTTTGAGCGAACTGGAACAGATAGATAAGCCAGGTTGTTTTGTAAATTGGTTTCACCTGCAAGAGGTGCCAACCGAAGTTGTAAAAGTTGGTCGCCTATCTTATTGGGTGTCCACTTGAGGCTGAGTTTGATTTCTTGCAGCGTCCCGTCCCACTCAATAATTTTCTTATCCAATAGTGCTTTGCCATCTGTCAGCACTACCTCGGATGATCTTGCTTGAAAACTCTTGGAAGCGTGAATGGTTATGGGCAAATCAACGCTTTCATTGACAAAAGCGACCTGGATATTGCCCTCAGTTCTCAACTCTAAATCAACTGGTTGGGGTATCTGCCAAACGAGAGTATTCAATTTAATTTCATAACCGGCCAAATTCTCGCCAAGTTCCTTCAGAGAAAGGTCAGCCACATTTTCCTGCCCATCAGTTACCAAGAGTAATTCGCTTCCCTTCGGAAGATTGGTTTGTCTCAAGAACAAATTTAGATTGTCTGACAAACCAGAAGTTGCTGACCAAAGAACTGCAGCATCTTTGTTTTGTGGATCAAACCAATTCAGGTACTTCAGTTCCCTTTTTGGAAATTCTGCTTCAATTTTTTCTTGAATTTCAACAGGGATGAGTGAAGTCGGACTTTTTATTGGCTCCGAAGAATGTTGGAGCAACTGACGGAAACTTTCACTCGTATCGATGAGTACCCAAAGGGGGGGGCGATATTTTTCTTCAGAGTTGATCAGCACCTGAAGGCTCCAAACCAACAAAGCTAACAAAGCGAGACGACTGGTAATTCCGTAATACCTAAAAGCTTGCTTACGTTTTTGTAGGATCAGTCCAACAATGGATGCTAGAAGAAAGGCAAGAATCCAGAGAAACCAGAAAGTGTTGATTCCCATAAAGGAATATTTAGAAGAAAGGGCCTGATGGTTGAGAGGTTTTGTTTTTGAGTATGATCACAACCTGACAGGAATTCCAGAGGTCCGCAAGAATTGTTTCACCTCGGAGACAGTGTAGGTTCCATAATGAAAGACAGAAGCTGCCAAAACCGCATCCGCTTTGCCTACCTTGATCGCGTCTCGAAAGTGTTCCAGCGTTCCCCCTCCTCCCGAAGCAATCACGGGGATAGAGAGCATAGTGCTGACCTTTGAGTTGAGTGGATTGTCAAAGCCATTCTTGTGGCCATCAGCATCCATGCTCGTCAATAGAATTTCACCTGCACCACGATCTGATGCTTCATGAGCCCATTCCAGGGCATTTTTCCCTGTGGAACGAGTTCCACCATGGCTGAAGACCTCCCAGTGATTTCCAACTTTTTTAGCATCAATCGCAACGACAATGCACTGAGAACCGAAGCGTTTCGCTCCTTCTGTGATTAGGTCAGGATTTTTCAATGCAGAAGAATTGATAGAGATTTTGTCAGCACCAGCAGTGACCAGATCAGCAATGTGATCTAGCGAGGAAATTCCACCTCCGATTGTAAAAGGGATGAACAGTTCTCTGGCTAGTTTTGTCGCGAGCTCAATAGTAGTCCCACGATTTTCCAATGAAGCCGCAATATCTAAGAACACCAGTTCATCAGCAGATTGTTCATTATAGCGCTGTGCTAACTCAATTGGGTCCCCAGCATCGCGCAAACCCACAAAACTAGTCCCCTTGACAACACGACCAGCTTTGATGTCGAGACAAGGAATGATGCGCTTTGCTAGCATTAAGTTGCTCCTTCATAATTAATTAGAAGCTTCTGAATAGGCCTGTAACATTGCAGTTTGCGAGTTGTAAGGCACTTCTCCGAGATCCTCTGGTCGAATTCGTTTATAATTTCCGTCTGAAAGTAATTCAAAGGACAATTGGTTATCCTTGAGTTGTGATTGAAGAACTTTTTCCATCAAAACTTGTCGAAGCTGAGCTTCCAGAATAGGGGTTAGCACCTCAACCCGACGGTCAAGATTCCGTTCCATGATGTCCGCACTTCCAATGTACATTTCTTCTGAGCCATCATTTTGGAAATAAAACAGTCTAGAGTGCTCAAGGAAACGTCCAATAATTGATCGAACTCGGATGTTTTCACTAATATTTTTCAGTCCTGGTCTTAGACAGCAGATACCGCGAATGATGAGATCAATTTTTACACCTGCTTGTGAGGCCCGATAAAGTGCTTGAATCACCGAGGGATGGGTAACAGCGTTTGCTTTGATAATAATCCGCCCTTCTTTACCAGATCGAGCGATCTCAGCTTCCCGGTCAATCATTTCCTCTAGCTTCCTTCTCAAGGAACGTGGTGCCACTAAGAGGTGATCGTAATCATGTTTGCCAGAATAGCCTGTTAAGTAATTGAAAACGTCGGTTACATCTCTTCCAATCTGTTCACTGGCTGTAAAGATGCCAAGATCGGTGTAAATCTTTGAAGAGCCTGGATTATAGTTGCCAGTCCCAATGTGCATATATCTTCGGATTCGATCTCCTTCTTTTCGAATCACCATGCATAACTTGCAGTGGGTCTTCAGCTTCAACATGCCGTAAACTACGTGAGCTCCGACCGATTCGAGGCGTCTCGCCCAGACAATGTTATTCTTCTCATCAAAACGTGCTTTGAGTTCTACTAGTACAGCTACTTGTTTTCCGTCCTCTGCGGCTTCAATGAGCTTTTGCACAATTTGAGAATCAGACCCCACTCGATAAAGAGTCATTTTGATCCCAATAACATGAGGATCCTTCACGGCTGCAGAAATGAACTCTTCAACAGAATCGAACGATTCAAAAGGGTGGTGGACCAGGTAATCCTGGAGGCGAATCCTATCAAAAATGGTGTCTCGTTGTTCTCTTGTGAACAAGACAGAGGGCTTGAAGGGAGCATCTTTCAATTGAGGTAATGATAACTTCAGCAGCGAGAACCATGCTCCAAAGTTCATTCGGGTGTGAGTTCTTGTGACAATGCCTCTTCCCCGTTCAATCTCAAAATTTTCCATCAACACTTGAAGGAGTTCCTCAGGCATTTGATCTTCTACTTGAAGTAAAGAAACGTTGCCATAACGTAGCTGTTTCAGGCTCCGGTCAACGTTCTCCAGTAAATCTCCTGCCTCGTCCTCCTGAATAACAAGGTCAGTATCCCGGATGACTCGAAAGACATAGACATCCAGCACATTGTTGTCAGGAAACAACTCCTTCAGATTGTCTTTAATGACATCCTCAAGGTAGACAAATCCGAATCGACTACCTGCCAATTCTTCAGGAACGGGAATGAATCGTGGTAAAACATCTGGAATCTTTATCCGAGCGAAGTTCTTTTCATGCGGGCCGTATTGAACTACTACCGCTAGATTCAAACTCATACTGGAGATGAACGGGAAGGGGTGTCCAGGATCAAAAGCAAGGGGTGTCAGAACAGGGTGGACTCCTTGTTGATAGTAGTTTGAAAGATATTCTCGGAGTTCTGGAGTGTACTGATCTGGTTCGATGAAGCGCACCGAGTGTTTCTCCAATTGAGGTCGGAGTTGATCAGACCAACATTGTTGTTGATCTTGTTTCATCTGCTGTACTCTGGATCGAATCGCCCCAAGCTGCTCTTCTACACTCATTCCGTCTGGAGCAATGTTATCACTTCCAGAGCGCATCTGTTTGAGAAGCGCTGCAACACGAACCATGAAAAACTCATCCATGTTTGTTTGAACGATCGCCAGAAATTTGACGCGCTCTAGGAGTGGATGATTTTCATCTTTTGCTTGTTCTAATACTCTTTGATTGAACTCAAGCCAACTCAGCTCTCTATTGAAGTACAATCGGCTATCGTTCAAATCTTCGGATGAAAGAATTTCATCCTCAATTAACACATTTGCTGAGTCTGTTTTATTTTTGGACATGGGAAACTTTTTGCTGGAGTTGCGTGCTGGCCAGAAAGAAAGAGCTACGTTTTGTTTTTAGAAATTGAGTGATCAAAACCATGATATTCTAACTTTTTCTCAAAATTCATTTCATTTTGTCGGCTTATAATTTGCACGGAAAAATTATCTTTTCCACCTGTAATTCGGAGAGCATAATGGGTCAGGAAAATATACTACCCTCTGGAGAAACCTACTTTGATCCGGAAATCATGGAGGGGATGATTCGAGAAACCTTCGGCCTTGAATCTGAAACAACCGGTGCTACCACATCAGATGGGAATGATATTTACCAAACGCTTGATGCTGTGCTTGAAAGATCCTTACTGCCCATTGCAGACCGGCTTTCGGCTTATCTTCGTTTGATTTTAATGCAGGTTCTACCCCGACAATTACAAATAGAGTTCAAGCGCCAATTTCAAACCACTTATCAAGATTTAACAGAGATCTTTCCTCGACGATCATACTTTTCAATGATCTGGGTTCAACCTCACAACACCGTTTGGTTTATGCACCTCGATCGATCACTAGCGGAAGGCTTGGCGGGTAGAAAGTACAACCTCGAATTTGGCTCATCCGGTAAGCGTTGGCATGAGGTAACCGAGGCGGATTCAGGAATTTACCTCGAGATCGGTGAAATCTTACGACGTTGCTTCCACGGAATCCCCAGATCATGGAGCCAAAAAGGCAGTTTAGAAATTGATCGATTCAAGCACATGCTTCAGCCAGGATACCTAGACGAAGTGGAGCCAGAAGATCTTTATGTCATTCAGGAATTCCAGGTCAATCATCCTGAACTTCGCGGAAGCTTCCATTTGGGTATCCCATACGTTGTCATTATGAGTCTCCTACGGGATGAACTAGCTGCTTGAACCTCCATTGTCGATCTTCAGGACTGCCATGAAGGCCTCTTGAGGTACTTCAACTGTGCCCAGCCGTTTCATTCTTTTCTTTCCTTCCTTCTGTTTCTCCAACAGCTTTCTTTTCCTTGTAATGTCCCCTCCGTAACACTTTGCGGTCACATCCTTACGCAAAGCCCCAAGGGTTTCTCTGGCAATGATTTTGGAACCGATTGCTGCTTGGATAGCAATTTCATACATCTGCCTTGGCAGTAATTTCTTGAACTGTTTACAAAGTTCTCTTCCTCGATAGTAGGCCTGTTCTTTCGGGACTATCAATGACAAAGCATCGACAACATCTCCATTTAACAGAATATCCAGCTTTGAAAGATCCCCCAATCGATAGTCGATCAACTCGTAGTCGAAAGAAGCGTAGCCGCGTGAAACTGATTTCAATCTGTCATAGAAATCCAGAACAATTTCATTTAATGGGAATTCATATTCCAGCATCACCCGGTTTGGTGAAGGGTACTCCATGTTGGTCTGTATTCCCCGCCGTTCTTGGGCCAACTTGATGATGTTGCCAACATATTCCTGAGGTGTGAAAATCCGACTACGGATATAGGGCTCTTCGATGTGGCTAAGCTCAGAAGCTGATGGAAGCTGGGAGGGATTGTCAACTTTGATCACTCCCCCATCTTTCAAATGGACATCATAGACTACACTTGGCGCAGTCGTGATGAGATCAATTTTGAATTCTCTCTCCAATCGTTCCTGGGCGATTTCCATATGGAGAAGACCCAAGAATCCGCATCGAAAACCGAAGCCTAGAGCTGCAGAGGTTTCTGGTTCATACGTCAAGGAGGAATCGTTTAAGGCCAATTTGCGAAGGGCTTCGCGCAAGTCTTCGTAGTCCTCACTACTTACTGGGTAAATACCACTGAAGACCATCGGCTTAGCCTCAGCATAGCCTGATAGTGGAGTTGTAGCGGGTCTGTCTGCATGAGTGACTGTGTCACCAATTTTTGTGTGACCAATGGTCTTAATCGAAGCACAGACAAACCCAACTTCTCCTGTACTCAGTTCGGATCGTTCTTTTCTGAAAGGGGTGAAGACACCAAGTTGTGTCACCTCATACTCAAAACCAGTCGCCATGAAACGGATGACTTCTCCGACTTTAATTTTTCCATCGACCACTCGGACTAGGATCACAATTCCCAGGTAGGGATCAAACCAGGAATCAAAGATGAGCCCGCGCAGGGGGACATCTGGCTTTCCAGTTGGTGGTGGAACTTTCTGTACAATCTGCTCTAAAAGTTCTTGAATCCCGATATTGTTTTTCGCGCTGACTCTAGCAGCATCTTGAGCGTCGAGCCCGATCACCTCTTCAATTTCAGCAATGACACGTTGCGGTTCAGCGGTAGGCAGATCAATTTTGTTAAGGACGGGAATGATTTCTAAATCGTTATCCAGCGCCATGTATACATTTGCTAGCGTCTGAGCCTCTACCCCTTGAGCTGCATCCACTACAAGTAAAGCTCCTTCACAAGCAGCTAGAGATCGGGAAACCTCATAGGTGAAATCCACATGGCCTGGCGTATCAATCAAATTCAAAGTGTACTCTTGGCCGTCAACGGCTTCGTAATTGAGACGGACAGTTTGCGACTTAACCGTGATGCCACGCTCACGCTCAATGTCCATGTTATCGAGCAGTTGTTGTTGTGCCTCACGGTCTGTAATCGCATGTGTCGTCTTCATCAAGCAATCTGCCAGGGTAGACTTGCCATGGTCAATGTGAGCAATGATCGAGAAGTTCCGGATGAAACGTGGATCAGTTGATTCGTTTTTCATTTAGGCTTGGGGACGCTCAAGAACGTTTGGACAGTAATAAGTTGATGATGAGATTTCAGAAAAATTTCTATTTTTAACAAGATTTTAAAGATTCCACCAGCCGAATCTCGGTGCCTTTGAATTGCTTTTTCAATCACTTCTAAACTAAAATTATAATGAATACGTAACTCACTATGCCCCCAGAGATCCATGCTGCCTGAAAAAAATCTAAATTTTCTTTTCAGAATTTTTCTTTACTCCTTTTATTGTTTTTTCAGAGTAATTTTCAGCCGTCGCGCAGGCAACTACATCCACATGGCTCTTGCTGAAGTCAGTAGAGTCAATGCAATTGAAAAAAGCCAACGAAGATTGGAGAAGGAAAATAAAAAACGCCTCAAACAAGGGTTACCTCCGTTGGCTGTTCCGGAGGATTCTGGCGGGGAAGATTTAGCAGAGCCAGAGCAGGCACAAGAAAAAATGGAAGAAAAAGCTGTTGAAGAATCAATTTCACCAAATGCTCTGAAAGTAGAAGAATCCAAGGAAGCAACAGTGAAAGACGAGAAAAATATTGATGGGGTTTTTCTCTTGTCGCTCTTTCAGAAGCAGGGTCGCTTGGTGGATTTTTTACAGCAAGACATCGCTTCTTTTTCGAATGCTGAGGTGGGTGAGGCAGCTCGAGTCGTGCATGATGGATGCGCCAGAATATTGGGTGATTACTTCACAATGGAAGCGATCCGCACCGAGGAAGAAGGTGCGTTGGTCAGCGTTGATGCGGACTACAATCTATCAGAAATTACGCTAACTGGAAATTTGCGGGGGTCGGCTCCGTATCGTGGGGAGTTGTTACATCACGGCTGGAAGATCTCCGATCAGCACCCACCCGAACAGTTGGATCCTAAAGCACGATTTATTGTTCAGCCAGCAGAAATCGAAGTGCGCTGATGAGGAACCAGTAGCATTTCAATCAATCGAATGCTACACTTTTTGCTTCTTTCGAATAGCGGAAGATCTTCCTTTCGAGAGCGGGCATTAACTCCTCTGAGTATCTGAGGTTAGCTGCCCTTGGATGCCAATCCCCAACCATTCACTCAAGGATTCTGACCATGAAAAAATTTGCTGCAGCCCTGTCAGTGATGTTGCTGATAGGAGGAGTAGGCATTGCTGGTGGTTGTGACTATCACAACAAGTCTTACACGATGGCAAAAAACGCTACTGAAGCGCCTCAAGGAACATTTGTTCTTTCGGTGGATGGCAAACGTGTTATGAAGCGTGATCTCAACCCTGGACAAACAGTTTACACTGTTCAAAGTGAAATGGGCGAAATCTTGGCTCAAGACATCAGTTTTGATGAATTGGCTGAGCGGTTTCCAGAGATCTATAGTCAAGTAAGTAGCTAAAACTAACTAGCTCTTAGATCGGAGGTTTGAACTATCAGCCTCCGGCTTCCTTCTGCCCTCACTTAACCCCCTGCCCCTGTTTAACGGCGTTCATGCCTGAAGATCCAAAAATGAGTTCTCCCGATTTCGAAGCAATTCATGCTCGTCTTCGTGAATTTCCAGTGCAGTTCCGGGCTGAAATTCATCGAGTAATTGTTGGTCAAGAAGAAGTTCTAGATCAATTGCTGATTGCGCTCTTGTGCAACGGTCATGTGCTACTAACGGGAGTACCAGGGTTGGCGAAAACTCTGCTGATCAAGACCCTGGCAAACCTCTTCCGATTGAGCTTCAATCGAATTCAATGCACCCCTGACCTGATGCCATCAGACATCAGTGGGGTCGAAATACTTGATGAAAATGAACAAGAGCGAAGGTTTCGCTTCATTGAGGGACCAGTCTTCACCAATCTCTTGCTGGCGGATGAAATCAATCGAACTTCTCCACGAACACAGGCGGCTCTCCTTCAAGCCATGCAGGAAAAGCAAGTTACTGTGGCAGGCAAGACTTACCAACTCACTCATCCATTCATCGTCTTCGCAACTCAAAATCCAATCGATTCAGAGGGGACCTATCCGCTTCCAGAAGCCCAACTTGACCGATTTTTATTCAATGTCGAGGTGGAGTACCCAAGTGCGACAGAAGAAGCAGAGATCGCAGTTCAGTCACAGTCGCAGTCTCAGGAAGTGAATGCTTTCTTTGATGGAAGCGATTTGCTGAAAATTCAACAACTTGTCGATGAAGTCCCGATAGCTCCTCATGTCGTCGATTGGATCGTACAGCTTGTCCGAGCCACAAGGCCCCAAGACAGTTCTGTTGAACCCATCAAAAAATATGTTGAATGGGGTGCAGGTGTCCGAGCATCGCAAAATCTAGTTCGAGCTGCTAGGGCCCACGCCTTACTGAAGGGTGATTCAGTGGTGAGCAAAGAGCATGTTCGCTATGTCGCTCCTTCGGTTCTTCGTCATCGCATCATAGTGAATTTTATTGGGGAAGCTGAGCAATGGACTCCCATTCGTCTCATTGAACTGTTACTCGAAAATCATACTTAGTAGATCTTCATGGAAGGCAAATCCTCCACTCCGAATCCCAAGCTGCTACAGCGCCTCAAGACTGAATTTGAATTCAACCCTGATCACATTCAAAACACTCTTAGTCTCCTATTAGCAGATAACACGATTCCATTTGTTGCCCGCTACAGAAAAGAGCAGACAGGAAATTTGGATGAAGTGCAGATCGCTAACTTACTGGATCGATATGAGTATCTGAAAGAACTCGAAGATCGAAGAGAGACGATCCTCAATAGCATCCGGGATCAGGAGAAGCTAACAGAGGAGTTGGAAAAAAAGATTCATGAAGTCCAGACCAAACAGGAGTTGGAGGATCTTTACTTACCTTACAAACCGAAGCGACGAACTCGCGCAATGATTGCCCGAGAAAAAGGCTTGGAACCGCTTGCTCTGTTGGTTTTGGAGGAACAAGCAGATAGGAATCAAATAAATAATTGGCTGGATGCTTTCCAAGCAGGATTGTCTTCACCCATGCCAACTGATGAAATTTGGCAGGGAGTTCGGGATATTTTTGCTGAAAAAGTGGCTGAAGATGCACAGACACGAGCACGCATTCGTCAATTGACTTTTCAGCAGGGTAAATTCGTTTCAGAAGTAAAACCAGAGTTCAAGGAGACGACTTCGAAATTTGAAACGTATTATGATTTCAATGAGAACATCAGTAAGATCCAACCGCATCGATACCTGGCGATTAGACGCGGAGAAAAGGAAGAAATCTTACAGGCAAGGGTTCAGGCACAGGAGGGTCTAACCCAATCTGCTCTCCAAGAAATCTGGCTAACCAAAGCGAATGTGGATTTTAGACAAGAACTTCAGGTAGCTCTCTCTGATGCATACGATCGCTTGCTAGCACCTTCGATTGAGACAGAAATTCGACAAGAATTGAAACAGCAAGCAGATGAAAGCTCAATTGAGTTGTTTTCCAAGAATCTACGTCAGTTACTGATGCAGCCGCCTGGAGGTTCAAGAGTCGTCATTGGGCTGGATCCAGGCTTTCGAACAGGAACAAAGTGGGTAGTTCTAGACCACACAGGACGATTGCACGAGCACGGTGTCATCTACCCGGTGGAACCACAACGGCAAGTAGAGGCATCAAGACGTACGCTACTGGACTTGATTGAGCGATTCCAAGCGGAAATTGTTGTAGTTGGAAATGGCACAGGCTCGAGAGAAGTGTCCCAGTTTCTAAGAGAATTTATCAAAGATTTGAATTTAAAGGTTAGGCATTTGGTTGTGAACGAATCTGGTGCTTCTGTTTACTCGGCATCAGAGGTCGCTCGTCAGGAATTTCCTGATTTGGATTTAACGGTCCGGGGTGCGGTTTCGATAGCTCGACGTTATCAGGATCCTCTGGCTGAGTTGGTCAAGATAGATCCAAAATCTATTGGAGTGGGACAATACCAACATGATGTCAATCAGAAGCAATTAAAGCAGTCTCTTGATCGAACGGTCGAGTCTTGTGTAAACCAAGTAGGAGTAGAACTAAATCAGGCATCAGCAGCTCTTCTAAGCTATGTCTCCGGTGTCACGAAGTCTCTAGCTGGGCGCATTGTTTCGTATCGAGATGAAAATGGTCCGTTCCGGTCACGTCAAGAACTGATGAAGGTGACTGGCTTTGGAAAAAAAGCTTTTGAACAAGCGGCTGGTTTTTTAAGAATTCGAAATGCTGAGCACCCGTTGGACCAGTCGGCAGTTCATCCAGAGCGTTACAGCATAGTGGAGCAAATGGCAGCCAGTCAAAACCTTTTGGTTGCAGATCTGATTGGTAATCAGGACGCACTTCAAAAAATTCAGTTTCAAGAATTTGTCTCTGAAGAAGTTGGCAGCTACACCCTGAATGACATTCTGGAGGAACTGAAAAAGCCTGGACGAGACCCTCGAGATGACCACCAAGAAGTGCAATTCAGTGAAGCCGTCCAAGACATGAAAGATCTTCAGGTTGGGATGCATCTTCAAGGAGTGGTCACTAACGTCACGCACTTTGGAGCATTCGTTGATGTAGGTGTTCATCAAGATGGCTTGGTTCATATTTCACAAATGTCTTCACAATTTGTGCGCGATCCTCTTGAAGCCTGCGCTGTAGGGCAACGTGTTGAAGTTTGGGTGTTAGAGGTTGATGCCCAACGGAAAAGAATTGCTTTGAGTATGCGCAACCCAGATTCCAAAAAAATGGATCGAAATCAATCGAAACCTCTACCACAGAAAAAGAATAAGTTGACCCAACAGCCATCCAGACAAAAACAGAGTGCAGGAATGGATCAACTGATGGAGAAATTCAGATCACTTTGATGTTCCTTCTATCCATGCATTGAGGCGATAATGGATCATCAGCAATGGCAGAATCGAATAAACGAAATATCTGGTGATCTAGAGTCAAGGCTAGACCCAGCCGCACAAAACTTTGCTCAAAGGCTCAAGCAGACTCTTGAAAGGGATTTTCCAGCCCACCGAGAAGCTTCGACTGTCCTCACGCTTCGTCACCATGCCTTCACACATGCTTTGCAACTCTATGATTTGCAAAGTGCTCTTCGACTCATTGCAACCTACGACCTCCCCCAACAAGCTACGCAGGGCATAGTCCCCAGAATTCAAAAAAGCTGTAATTCATTGGCAGTCATCCGTCAACTGGATGAATTCGCTTCCAGTCCGGTCGAACTGCGTGCTCTAGAAAGATATCGTATTGGAGTGGAAGAGAGCCTGCAAACAGTTTTAAAATGTGAGGTGCAGCTACTTTACGAGCCCGTTAGACTTCAGAAGGTAGTTTTAACTGCCCAAAATTTACCGGAAGAGGTACAGCAGCATTTTTTCATAGAGCGACTGCAGTCACTTTTTTCCAGAGATTATCAGACCTACCTGATTCTGAAAAATCGATTTTTTCTATCACGAATTCGGCAAGGTTTAAGTGATGATCTAATCGTTCGTTGGATGCAGCGCCGTTTGAAAGGGTCACTTCGATTAGGACCCTCAGAAATCTTTGAGGAGGTTCGCAAAGTAGATTTTCGCACCGTAGAACAATTGGTACGTGAGTTAGTACATCACCATCCTGGCAACCCAAAATTGAAAGGCAGCCCCACGCCGTGGCATCCGGAAAATTCTAGGGAGGCAGGATTCGTTGTGGATCAACAGATTGCTCCGAGTTCTGAGATAATTCCCAACAATAAAAGCAACAGGTCCATTCCAGGTGATGGAGAATCTAAGTCTCCGATTCAACGGGCAGAGCCCTCAGCGATTTCCACTACAGAGGAGATCGCATTTGATCATGGTAGTGGCGCTGAGCCCGTTGCTGAACCAATTGGAAAGGAATTAGCGGAACAGACTGGCAGAAAACTAGTTTCACTGACAGGAGACGGTGAAGATGCTTTCGAAGTACTTTTAAAGAGGTTGCGCCCTCTTCTCAGAAAGATCACCAAGAATCTCAAGAGTGTTTACAGTACTTCATCTCCATTTCTTACTCCACGGAACGAAGACTACACAACGTCCCAGCAACTAGAGCAAGAAGAGTTTTTCAACTTGGAGAGGAATGAAATAGTTGATCTCCGAGAGTGGATAGAAGCAATATTAGAAGCTGAACATCTTGAGGGTGCCCGCTGGAAACGTGAGGAGGTAGTTGAAGTGTGGGAGAGTGATCCCGAACTGAATGAGGAGTTTTTGAAAGAAGAACGTTCACGTGATAAGGATCACAGTCTGAAGATCAGTAGCCTAATGCCTTTCCCTTTAAGCATTCCAACGCCTGATGGCACAATCTTAAATTTGGAGAAGGGGAGAAGATTCGTTCTTCAATTGGGTGTGGCCTTCATGGATAGAGATATTCCTGATCGCAAACGATCTCAAAGTCAGGCGACTCCCTATCTCAGAATCTTCTTCAAGGGGCAACATCTGCAAAAGCGAGGAGCCCTTGTTCATTTAAATCAGGAACCATATTTCTTGGCCCTGCCTGAGCAGGTTAAATCTACAATAGTTCTGTTCCACCTGTCTGTGATGGTGCTCCACCAGTCATTTGGCCTAAGTTTGCCAGCCTCGTTGCGTCAATACTTGGTGGATGTGTTTTCACCTAGCAATGACAATGAATGAAACTACTCAATGTGCTCCTCAGAATTTTCAATTAACTTGAAGGGATTGATCAATAATTCTTCAGGCCAATTCACTAGGTCAGGTGGATAGTTTACAGCAAGTTGATAAAGACCCCCAGGAGGTGCCGTTTTCCCTGCTTTAGTTCGGTCCTTCCAGATCAAAATCTCTTCCATCGAAATTGCCTCTCTTTTTCTTAGACCTACTTCCACCAGAGTCCCAGTAAGAATTCGCACCATATGCTGTAGAAATGAGTTTGCTTCAAACTCCATAATGAGATTGCCCCAAGGGGAAACGGTCTTCGCTATCGTGATCTCTCGCAACTCCTTCACAGGATCAGGACCACTGCAATGGCTTGCTCTGAAAGAGGAAAAGTCATGTCTCCCGACTAAGTATTCCTTGGCCGTTCTCATTGCCTTCATATCCAATGGTTGACGAATCCACCATGAATGATTTTCAGTAAATGGATTCCTTTGCTGAGAATTATGAATGAGGTATGCGTACCGTTTACCGATAGAATCATGCCGAGCATGAAAACTAATGGGCTTCTCTACTGCATTGCGTACGACTATGTCAGGAGGCAACAGTCCGTTGAGAGCTTTCTGCCATTGTGCAGCTGTAAAATTTTGTGAACTTTGAAAATGGGCAGGATAATTGAGGGCATGAACACCAGCATCGGTTCTACCGCTGCCAAGTACTTTATGGAAGGTTCCTGTCAGTTGTTGGAGAGCTTTTTCGATTTCACCTTCGATTGTAGGAAGGTTGGGCTGAACCTGCCAACCTGCGTATCGTGTACCGCAATATGTCAGCAGGAGAAGCCAGGTTCGCAAGTTTTAAGCAAGGTAGGGGGATTAAGCAGCTTCTACAGCTCTCTCAGCCATTGAACGAATTTTACTGGGATCGTTACCCACCACCTGATCAACAAGTTTGCCGTCTTTCATCATGATGACGGTAGGTATTCCTCGGACTCCGAAGCGAACAGCAGCGCGTTGATTGGAATCGACGTCTAGTTTGCAAACTTTGATTTGCTCACCATGAGATTCTGCGATGGAATCTATCACTGGTGCCAGGGCTCGACATGGTCCGCACCACTCAGCCCAGAAATCAATCATTACGTAGCCGGATCCTGTTTGCTCATCAAAGGAATCATCGGTGAGGTGAACAACTTTTTCGCTTGCCATAAAAACACTCTCTATTCAAGGATGGAAAACATTCAAATTATCAGACCTCCGCTGGGCTGACAAGGTCTATCTAGGTTCAAAGGATTCAGGTTAGGTTGGGAGTTTTTGAACTTTGGAAGAAAGTCCTGACGGCTTTTCTCGAAGAATTCCCAAAAATTGAGGCTGCACGAAAGTAGTATTTTTCTTGAAGACGCACTACAGACCGAGGTCGCAATAGCGGGTTATCAGCTACATTCAAAACTTCCTTCTGCCACCTCAACTGAAATAGTGTGTGCTTAGATGGAAGAGATAGGCAACCCAGCCATTACAACTTGCTTGATGGGCTCACTAATGCTCATCTCCATGCCTCTGCCTCATTCAAGCTTTTGTCAGGTAAAGAAGCTCGGAAGCGGCTGTTAAAGATCCTGGGAATTACAAAAATTCTAGGGTCCTCACTGTTTGAAAGTCAGATTTTTCGTTTAAATTGTTAGATTTGGGAGTTCCAAATCTTAAACCCAGTTCCGCTAAAAATTACCGTTTTGGAAGTGATTTTTTGTGAATCTAGTACTCTGAATAAATTTGATATACTCTTGGGTAATCATGGTAACAAGATGTTCCAAGTATCTTTAAAGTATTCCTCATTTAAAATTTTTTTACTTTGTTGACGGGCTACTG
>WTIF01000369.1:1700-4346 GCA_011522845.1 Deltaproteobacteria bacterium | reverse complement strand
GCTCCAACTGATTGGTGGACTCTTGCGCAACGTTGAAAAGCTTCAGAGAAAGCTCCAGAGTGATCAAAAGCCCTCTCAAGAAAAGCCGCTCACTCGCAGAGTAGTCCTTGGCTCAGACCCCATCAAAGAGAAATTCCAGTTGTTGCTGAACCAACAACCTGAACTGAAGAATTGGTTGAACCGTTTAACATCACCGAGGAATTTGGACCAACCCTCATCCACTCAAATGTTACCACCAGGCTTTCATCTATATACCCCCCCAAGCCACCATCAGGCCCACCGAGCCTTCCTGAACTTGAGAGAGACTGCTTTTAGAGGAATGGTTCAAAATCTTCTACATTCAAACCGCCCGGCTGAATTCACTCAAATCTCACCAATTCAAGAAGATACACCCTCCCCAGAATTTTTAAGCATTTCCAAGAAATCTGATCGAAACTTTTCAAAAACCTTGGGGACAATCACTGGCAACACTTTTAAAATCGACGCAACTGGGAAAAAAGTAGTTTTCGATTACCACGACCTTCTTGAATTCGCTGGTGGACGAATTGCTGAGGTATTTGGTCAGGACTACGCCATCATCGACAGCTATGAACGATGTGTTCGGTTGCCATTAGACCCGTATTTACTCGTCACCAGGGTAACTGAACTGGAAGCTGAGCCCCACCAATTCAAAGCATGCCATATTACGACGGAGTACGACATCCCCAAAGAGGCTTGGTTTGCAACCGATGAGCGCATTCCTTGGGCCGTAGCCATCGAATCTGGCCAATGTGATTTGATGCTGATCAGCTACCTTGGAATCGATTTTCAAAATCGGGGGGACCGTGTCTATCGCTTGCTCGATTGCACGATGACTTTTATGGAAGCTCTGCCACGAGGTGGACAAACACTCCGGTATGAAATTCACATCGACTCCTTTGCCAGACATGGCGAAAGCCTGCTCTTTTTCTTCCACTACGAGTGCTTCGTTGGTGATCAAATGGTGCTCAGAATGGATGGAGGTTGTGCAGGATTCTTCACTGAAGAGGAACTCGATCAGGGCAAGGGGGTGATTCATACAGAGAAAGAACTCCAAGCTCGTCAACAGGTTCAGCCGACCAATTTCTCTCCACTACTTCACTGTAACCAGACAAATTTTGAGCGAGATGACTTGCTCCATCTAGTTCATGGTAATCCCGCCAAATGCTTTGGAGAGCACTATCAGCAATCGCATAAAAATCCATCCCTAAGAATGGCCCCTGAACAATTGCTGATGAACGATCGCATTCTGAATGTAAACACCACTGGGGGAGCCTGGGGACTCGGAACCGTTGAGTCAGAAAAGAAACTTCGTCCGGACGACTGGTACTTCACCTGTCACTTTTATAAGGACCCCGTGATGGCCGGCTCGTTGATCGCAGAGGGCTGTGTCCAATTGCTTCAGTTCTACATGCTCTATTTGGGACTGCAAACCCTCACTGAAAACGCCAGTTTCGAACCAATCCTCAATCTCCCCCAAATTGTCAGGTGCAGAGGGCAGGTCATCCCATCTGACTCATTGATGACCTATCGATTGGAGGTAAAAGATATCGGAGTTGATCCAGAGCCCTACATGATAGCGAACATAGATGTGTTAGTGGATGATCGCATCGTTGTGGACTTCAGGGATGTCGGTGTTCGTTTAGTTGAGAAAAGTGACAAAGAAATCAATCAACAAATTCCCATTCCAGATCCTATTAATTCAAAACCTGCTTTTGATGAGGTTGCTGTTCAGAACTTTGCTGATGGCTCCGTAGCCAAGTGTTTTGGTGAGAAGTACGCCCCCTTCGATGCAAGACCCTTCACGCAAAGAAATCCATGTCTCGATTTAAAACTGCTGACTCGAGTGTTGGAAGTCTCAGGAGAACCTGGAAAGTTTTCAGAGCCAGCCGGTCTTCTTGCGGAATACAATGTTGCTGAAATGGATTGGTATTTCGCAGACCCAAGTTCCATCACTCCTCTCCCAGCCAGTGTTCTGCTCGAAATTGCTCTTCAACCTTGTGGTTTTCTCGGGGCTTGGATGGGAAGCATCTTTGAATTCCCGGATGAAGACCTTCACTTTCGCCTGGTGGAAGGCCATGCTCGTTTGGTCGGACGTCCAAACCTAAGAAACTCGAAGATACTGACCAAAGTTCAACTAGATCGAATGACTCGTTTCGATGGCCAGGTCATCGAACATTTCACCTACCACCTCAGCACGGATGCTGCTCCTGATCAGGTGTTTTTTGAGGGAGTCGCTTTGTTTGGTTACTTCCCAGAGTGGGCCCTGGAGCGGCAACGGCAACGCTATCCTGATCCAGATTGGTCTGCATCACCGGAGATTCCCTGGTTAGACTGTCCAGTGAATGGCCAGTTAGATCTGCTTCATCAAGTTCAACTTGATCCTACCGGGGGGTCGCTGGGTCTGGGTCGCGTTGTGGGACGTCGTGAAGTGGATGACGAAGACTGGTATTACCCTTGTCACTTTCACAAGGATCCCGTGATGCCAGGGTCCTTGGGGATTGAAGCAGCTTTACAAGCTCTCCGGTCACTTGCTGAAGGATCACCATCTCGATCAGAAACTAGCCCTGTTGACTGGCCGTTGAACTCAGAATGGAAGTGGGAATTTCGTGGTGAGGTACGGCCAGG
>WTIF01000369.1:0-1600 GCA_011522845.1 Deltaproteobacteria bacterium | reverse complement strand
CGATCAGAGCCCTCCAAAAGATCCATAAACGGCAAATTCTTGGAATTGGGGATGTGCCCGCTCCGCAATCCAGGCCGTGGCTCATCCACCTCACCTGCAAATCTTTCACTGGGGCGCGCATCCAGAATCAATGAATTCTGGTTCTTCGAGTGATCCTGAACCGATTCCCAATCACAAAACATCTCCTGGTTGAAAACTGCTCTGAATTGACTAGGCTTCGCTTCAGATCTTCCATTACTTAGTGGACGATTTTCTGCCTTCCACTTCGGCAATCCCCCATCAAGTAAAGAGACCCTTTCATGTCCAAAAGCTCGAAACATCCACCATACTCGCGCAGCAGAGAACAAACCGGTGGTGTCATAAACAACCACCCAGCTATCGTTTCCAATTCCGAGTTCACCAATTTTTTTGGAGAAGTACTCCTCCGTCGGAACCATATGCGGCAAGTCACTTTCTGGATCAGAGACTTCATCTAAATCCAGGAAAACTGCGCCAGGCAGGTGCTCTTTTTCAAACTCTTTGAGGCCATTTCTCTTTGCTTTGGGCAAGTGCCAACTGGCGTCAACAATTCGCAGATTCGGATGTTCAAGTTGATTGTTCAGTTCTTCTGATTGAACAAGGATTGGTAATGCAAAGCTCATCTTTGTGCTTTCTGAACTCAATTCAAAAGTTCCTGGGGACGATTACGATCCATCATCAAGAGCATATCGTCCAGAATGGTATCATCCAATTGCAAAAGCAGTCGGTTCAGCTTGTCCAGGCGTTCTGCTGGAATTTTTGACAAGACGATCCGACCATTTTTACGATCAAGTTTATGTTGCCAGGGTTTGTCTCCATTTTTCTGCAAGGCACCCTGGTTCTGTTGACGGGTCTGCTCTCGAAAAATTCTTAAGGAAAGCTCCAATTCATCCCGACTGATGCTCTCCAAACGGCCTAATAATTCCCGCTGTTTCTCATGGGCTCTTCGTGGATTTGCAGGATCTTTCAGATAAGCGATCCGTCTCAGGGAATAAAGCATCCCACGCACATCCATCTCGAGCAAGCTCGCAGTTCCATGAGTCTGGATCATCTCAATGATTTTGGCGTCACTGAGTGCAGTTTTACGATCCTGAACTTGAATGATTTCTTCAATGTAGAGAGCCAAATCTCTTTGGTGTTTCTCCTCCAGCTCAGCGAAGTGCTCCGTGTAGATTCTGTAGATGTTGAACAACACTTGGCGTTTGTCCTGTTGCATTCTGTGCTCACGAGCTTCAATGCTCCGGACAAGCTCTACTGTTTCCAGTTCCAGTCGCTTGAGAGGACTAAAGGAGAGCGCATCGGGGATTTCGTTTTCTGAAGACATCTGATGCAGACCTCGTCGGGCTGCATTGCGCTGATACTGTGAGCGGGTGGTCATGAGAACTCCGGGAAGAGAGCCTGCACCAAGACTTGAAGGCGTGAGGTCATTTCATTGCTGCGTACCGGTTCATGGCTATCAATGAAACCCATGATCTCAGCACGTTTGGGGATCCAGAGGGGTTGCTGATCTTCCTGAAAAATCAACTTATCCCGATAATGTTCGACCAGGTAGTCCAGGTCGTAGTGGCAGGATTTTAGACGG
>WTIF01000301.1 GCA_011522845.1 Deltaproteobacteria bacterium | reverse complement strand
CCACTAAAAAGCGTGGTTCTGGTTTTGGTTTGCACGATTGCGCAAATTTTATCCGTTTTCACAAAGGTATCGTTGAGTTGACTTCCGAGGGAGTTGGAAAGGGGGCAAAGATCACTTTCACTCTTCCAATCACCAAATCAAATAACGAAACAGAAGTCCAAGAGATCTATCAAATTTGACGCTTTAATTCCCGAATTTCAGAAATCAATAGATCTAGGCAGATAGGTAATCAGTTCATGATGGACGCTGAGCAACAAAATCAAATTCAGATCAAACGTGATGCGCTGAACATGGATGTGATGTCTCTGCGGCCAGAGCACTTTCAGGACTTGGCTCATGTTGGTGCAATCCTCACAGAACTGGAAGAATTCGCATCATTGATGGATGGATTCGGTCAGCCTCAATTCAGCAAGATCTTGAAGGAATTAGGGCACCGGCTCGGACAAATTGTGGCAGAGTTGTCTCCCTACGAATCTGGTCTGGAAGAATTTCAGCAAATTCATGAGCAGTTTGATAATGCACTCGAGCTACTTTACGCAGGAGATCAAGAGGACGCTGAAAAAATTCTGATCCATGCGTTGGACAGTAAATCAACGGCTCTGAAGAATTTAGAATCACAGGATCACTACAGCAACTACGCAGAGATTATCCAGCATTGCACCGAAGAGATGAAAGGGGATGAAACTCTTGCAGAGTTTATTGGTGAGACGGAGGAAGGACTACAGAAGGCGGAGGAAACTCTACTTAGATTGGAAGAAGATTTTGAGGATCAAAAAGCGATTTCTAGCATCTTCCGTGTCTTTCATACCATCAAAGGAACTGCTGGATTTTTAGGATTGTCAGAACTGGGAAGCTTGGCCCACCGGACAGAGGACTTGATGGTTCAGGTCAACGAGGGAGAGCGCGAAATCACATTAGAGATTCTAAACGCAATCCTGTGTGCAACGGATGGTTTATCCAAGTTGATTAGTCAAATGAAGGCTATGATTGCAGGAATGAATTCAGAGGTTCAACTCATTGGCGGCCACAGCCTCCGATATCTTCCACATATATCTGAAGTTGAGCCGGTGGATCTTCGAGAGGCTTACCAACTTTTGGATCATTTGCTAAGTGATGAAGTATCTAAATCCACCCAGGTTTCAGAAAATCCTACTCCTGAAACTATTAGCGCAACCCCACCAACTCACTCTGAAGAGCAAAAAACGCTGACCGAAACTCACCCTGAAGCGGGTCAGAATTTAACGAATACTTCGAAGTCTTCCACCACCACTGAGGTTGCAAAAACGAATGAGAATGTAGCAGCAACTCAAGTTATGGATATGCTGAAGATCCCAGCATTTAAACTTGATGAGCTGTCCGAGTTCATTGGCGAAATGGTGGTTGCGCTCTCGGTTTTGTCCCAGAATCCAACGATTGCCAATTTGGAAGATCGTGAATTACATGACCGCCTGGATCAGTTGAACAAGATCACTGAGCAACTTCGGGATCGGATTCTCAGTATTCGCATGTTTCCTGTTAAGAACGTCTTCTCAAAGCTGACGAGGCAGATGCGGGATCTCTCGAAAAAATCAGGTAAGCAGGTCAAGCTCACTATTCAAGGAGATGAAACATTAGTTGATAAGACGATCATTGATAGCATCTACGCCCCACTGATGCACATTATGCGAAATACGGTTGATCATGGAATTGAAACTCCTGAGGAACGAAAAGCAGTGGGTAAGCCCCAAGAAGGCACTGTCCAACTCTCCGCACATCACTTGGGTGATTCCATTCTGATTGAAGTGCGTGATGATGGACGAGGATTGGATCGTCAAAAACTACTTTCAAAAGCCTTGGAGCGTGGCTTGATCAGTGAGCGAGAGAATCTCACAGATCAGCAGATTTTCATGTTCATCTTCACCAGTGGTGTTTCGACAGCAAAGGAAGTGACCGACATTTCTGGCCGTGGGGTTGGTATGGATGTGGTGAAGAGAGAGGTTGAGAAACTTCGTGGCAAAATTAGCGTGGAGACGGAGACAGGCAAGGGCACGGCTTTCTTGATCAAATTGCCCTTGACAACCTCAATCATTGAAGGGTTGGTGGTGCGTTTGGGCGAAAATCGCTTTGTTATACCCATTCTGGATGTACACCTGACGCTGATTCCAAAAAAGGATCAACTGTATGACGTTCAGGATCGAGAAAGTGAGTGTTTGATTCTCGCTGGAGAAGTCATCCCCATCATGCGGCTTCATGAGTTTTTTGATGTGGAGGCCGATGTGATGGTCCCCGAAGAAGCAATCATTGTAGTTGTCAAATACGGTGAGAAAAAATATGGACTGATGGTTGATGAACTACTGCATCGGCAGCAAATTGTGGTTAAGAATCTTGGAGAAACCTTTGTCAATCTGCCTGGAATTACTGGGGGCACTATTCTGGGTGATGGGAGAGTCGGGTTGATTCTGGATCCAGAAACGCTGATTCATCGCTCACACAACATCAACATGACGATCAATTGAGCAAGCATGATCAGTCGAGGTAACACTGATGAATGATCTATTTGAAAATTCAGAAGGGAAGCTACTAACTTTCCTGCTAGGTACTCAGGAATATGGAATCAAAATTCTTGAGGCTCGTGAAGTTGTGGGCATGATGCACATTGATCCTGTCCCGCATACTTCAGATTTCATGAAAGGGGTGATCAATCTTCGTGGAAAGATCATCCCAGTGATTGATTTGCGGACCAAGTTCAAGATGCCTGAGGTGCCACCGACTAATGAAACCTGCATCATTGTGGTTGATTTTGGCAACGCCTTCACAGGGATCATCGTAGATTTTTTGATTGGGGTAACTCGAATTGAGGAGGTCAGCTTTGAAGAGACTCCACAGATGAGCGCCAACATTCGAGCTGAATTCATTTCTGGAATGGCCAAGCTGGAGGATCGGGTCGTGATTGTTCTTGAACTTAAAAATGTTTTGTCTGCAAAGGCAATGGTAAGTATCCCAACAAATCAACCTGAGATCGCATTATGACTGTTTCCATGCGAGGGCTACTCAATCGTGGGGTCTGTGTATTGGCCTTGCTGATTCTCCTTGGAGGGGAGCTTTTTCTCAGAAGAGAAATGCTGCTGTCCCTCGAAGATTCCTCACTAGATCAAGCGGCTTTAGAAACGCTGCAGGGCCTCTCGGCAACACACGAACTATGGCTCATAGTACTGGCGGGAGTCCTTGCACTACTGTCGGTATTAGTTTTCTGGAATACAGGAAGTGCCAGTACCAAACCTTTGAAAAAGATGGTTGAAGAACTAATGACGGCTTCTTCACAACTTCGTAAAGCTTCAGAGCAAGTCGCAAAAAATTCTGCTGAGCTTTCTAACGATTCTTTACAACAAGCAACCAGTGGAGAATTGGCTTCTAATGTGATGCACGAAATTGCTTTGCCATCGATTGCCGTCTTTTCCTCAAGTTCTATCCAAGTGGCAGAGCAGATTGAGGATATCAATGCCCTGGCTCGCTCTGTTGAAGAGAATACACGGCGCACCTTAGAACTCTCTGCCGAAGCCCGGGCCGCAGCAGAGAGTGGGGTTCAGGCAATGAGTGAGATTAGCAGCGCGATGCGAGACGTGCGGGAAGGAAGTAATCGTATTACAGATATCATCGAGGTAATTGATACGATCACCCACCAGACTAAGATGCTGGCAACCAACGCGGCGATTGAGGCAGCCCGAGCTGGTGAGCAGGGGAAAGGTTTTGCGGTTGTTGCCGATGAGGTATCCAAGTTGGCAGAAAATTCAAAAAAGGCGGCTCGTGAGATTGGTGAATTGATTAGAGAAAGCGTTACCAAGGCCAGAGATGGAGGAAAGCTTGCTGCTGATGGAGAAGCAGCACTTCAAAATATCCTGAAAACTGTGGTTGAAGTTGTGGACCTCGTAAGCGATGTTGCCCTTTCTGCTTCTGAGCAAACAGAGAAAATGCGAGAAGCTGAGAGGCTGATCATTGAAATCAAACAGGCTTCAACAGATCAGAATAAGCACACTCCTGAATTGGCAACTGCGATTCAGGATATGATCAAAGTTGCTCAGAAATCAGCAATGAACGCTGAATCTGGAAGCGTTGCAGCAGAACAACTTTTTGCCCAAGTACAGATCTTGAGTGAGTTGGTAGATCGCCTCGCTTCCCAGATTGGTAGTTCCAAAAAATCCCAGGTAGCACCGCAAGCTCCGAAACCCAAAAAGGAAGCTGTCAACAAAGCTCGCTTACTGCCTGCTCCGGAAAAAAAGGCTGGCCCAACCAAGTATAATCCAGAGATGAAACGACCACTGGCAATGAAAGCGTCGACTTCCAGTATCAATCAATCCAATCCGTCCAAACCCAAACCGGATCCTCAAAGCAAGCCCTCCGACATCATTCCCATGCGTGACGACTTCTCAGAATTCTGAAAGATTTCTTTGCTGGGTTTCTCTACAAAACGAGCAATCTCCTTATGGTGTCTCGATTAGGGCTATCGTCCCGAATTCTGCTTGCCAGTAGTTTTGTTATAATTGTGCTTGCTCTGATACGATTAGGTGTCAATTGGGTTTTGATTGAAGATCAGGTGATGAAAGAAATTCAATTGGATTCCAGGAAACTTGCCCTGCAGGCTCATATCGTCTTGAAACAAAGTGCCCAGATTCACGCTCAGTACGTTGAAAAATTGGAACAGAAGGAGCAATCAGCAGGTCAAAATTTAAGCAGCATTACAGGCCTTCCCTCCAGTGTAATACCCATTCATTTCGCCCAGGAAGTCGCTCAGCAGGGATTGAGAAGTGAGTACTATGACTTTCAAATAATTCGCGAAAACAGTTCAAATCAAGCTGTCTTCAATCAACTGGGTGAGAAGGAACTCAATGAACTGTTTGAAGTGGATGAAAAACAGAATCTTGTCCGCTATGTCAGTCCCATTCGAGTGGACCAGGAATGCTTCGTTTGCCATGGTGCCGAGGAAAGTCTGGAGCAGGATCCACCGGGCACAATAAAGAATGAATTGCAGGGTTGGAAAGTTGGGGAAATTCCAGCAGCTTTTGCTGTGAATGTGGATCTGCAACTGATCTCAGATCGTTTCCAAGCAACCATCCCAAGACTCCTCTTGGTGAGTCTTATTGCGCTTTGTTTTGGGCTGGCGATAGCATTTATGGTCTCTCACTCGATCTTGAACCGACTAAAGAATTTTGTTTTTCGACTGCAACAAATGGCTCAGAAAAACGTAAGTATCGCTGAACAGGTTAGTCAAAATAGTAGCAGTGTGGCTTTGTCGAATGAGAACCAGGCCACTCATCTTCTGAAGGTGATGGAAAAGATCAAAAAGCTTGGAACACATGCTCTGGAAAATCTAGACAAGGCCCAATCGAACATAAATTCCACTAATCAATTGACCGACTCGTTTCAACTGATCATTACTCAATCCCAATCCACAGAGCAGGCTGTTGCTGACATGAAAAGCTCTATCAAAGAGAGCTCTGAATCAATGGTAAAAATCATGAGTGTGCTACTTGATGTCAGAGATAGTGGCTTGCTCATCAACAAAATATTGGAGTCCCTGAATAGTATCACTCAACAGACAAAGATGTTGGCTACAAATGCTGCGATTGAAGCAGCTCGGGCAGGTGAACATGGCAAAGGGTTCGGAGTCGTGGCCAATGAGGTCGCTAAACTGGCTGAAAACTCAAAACTTGCTACTCATCAGATCTCACAGCTGATCTCAGAGTCAGCTCAGCATGGTATGCAAATAGGAGAGTTGGCTGATAGTGGAAATCAATCGCTGAAGCAATTAGAAAACAAATTTGAAGCTCTTTCAGATTTTGCAGAAGACTTGGCAAAGTCTGTTCTTCAAATAAGCGACAATGTCACCTCCATCCACAGCCGAGCTTCTAAAGTGAGCGAATTGTCCATGTCCCAATCTAAGGGAACGGAAGAGCTGCTCTTTCTTCTTCAGCAGGTGGATGAAAATGAACAACAAAACAAGAACCTCACAGACAAGACTTTGACTGAAGCCCATCAGCTACATGAAGGTGTTTTACATTTGCTAGGATTGATCAAAGAGATTGAAGGGCTAATCGCAGGTGGTGAAAATTCATCCAAAATTTCGAAAACCAGGCTGAATAATCCAAGCAAATTAGAACGTCTGCAGTTATCTTCAAATACAAAAAATTGAGGTAGTTGAACCTTGCAGATGTCACTTCCTCAAATGGATGATTCGGAGTTTGAAGATTTCCGAAAACTGATACATGAAAGCATCGGTATCAGTCTGTCATTGCAGAAAAAGCAGTTGTTGATGACTCGGCTATACCGACGGATGCATCAACTTGGAATCAATTCCTATGGAGAGTATTGGGCGCATGTACTGAATGATGAAACGGGTTCCGAAATGGTTTTGTTGTTGAACGCTGTTTCTACGAACAAGACGGATTTCTTTCGGGAAAATGATCATTTCACTTTTTTGAAGAATGAGGTGTACCCCCAACTCCAAAAACAACAAACGATCCGGATATGGAGTTGTGCCTGCTCAAGTGGGGAAGAGGCCTACACAATTGCAATGACCTTGCTCGATGCGTTTGATGGAGTATTGGGTGGTCGAGATGCAAAGATTTTAGCTACTGATATCTCGACTCGCATGCTGGATCAGGCGGAACAGGGTCGATACTCAGCCAATCAGTTGCCTTTAATACCGGAAGTCTTGCGCAATCGTTATTGTCAGATTCTCCCCGAAACGAATGGGGAGATGTTTCAGGTTAGTAGTCAATTAAAGGAATTGATTCGATTTCGCCGTTTGAACCTCATTCAGGAATATCCTTTACGGACTCAGTTTGATTTCATCATGTGCCGAAATGTCATGATCTATTTCGACCGTGATAACCAGGAAAAACTGATTGAGCGCTTGAGTGGTTATATCAAACCTGGTGGTTATCTCTTTGTGGGGCACTCGGAAAGTTTAATCGGTCTCCAGAATTCCTTGAAGTATGTACAAAGCTCCATTTACCAGCGGATCTAAAAGGGATGAATCCAACTCTTTATCCAAAATTCAGAGGCAAATGAAATGACAGGCGGGCCAGTCAAAGTGCTGATCGTGGATGACGCACCTATTGTAAGAAATGTCCTCACAAAAGAACTCAGTCGTGATGCGCGCATCGAAGTCGTTGGTGCCGCTGAGGATGCTTACCAAGCTAGGGATATGATCATTGAAAGGAATCCTGACGTGATTTCCCTTGACCTGCTGATGCCCAGAATGGACGGCTTGGAATTCATGGAGGTCTTGATGAAACACTGGCCGATGCCGATCATAGTGCTGAGTTCAATCGTCGATGATCACTGGGATCAAGCCCTAAGAGCCTTGGAGTTGGGGGCTATTGAGGTGTTCGCAAAACCAAACCCAGAAGATCCTGTGGCCTTCAAGGCGATGTTAGCCCGCTTGACAGATACTCTTGTCTGGGCAGCAAGGATTGACATGAACGAGGTATTGCAGAAAAAAAAGATCCAGAGCAAACCAAGTCCTCTAAAATCTCCTTCTTTAGCCAGGGCTGCAGATAAAATCATTGCAATTGGCGCTTCGACAGGTGGGGCCGAGGCTTTGCGAAATATTATTCCACTGTTGCCACCAACGACCCCGGGGATACTAATTGTCCAGCACATGCCGGAGCACTTCACACATTCCTTTGCGCAGCGACTTGATCAGATGTCACAGATTGAGGTGAAGGAAGCAGAAGATGGGGATGAGGTTTATCCTGGAAGAGCGCTTTTAGCCCCTGGAGATCATCACATGCGATTGAAAAATAAAAATGGAAAGTATGTCGTGGATATCGTCAAGGGACCGCTTGTTTCACGTCATCGTCCCTCAGTAGATGTACTGATGCAGTCAGTCGCAGATACTGCTGGCGCAGAAGGGGTAGGTGTGATGTTAACCGGAATGGGGAACGATGGGGCCAAGGGGATGCTGTCCATGAGAGAGCGAGGTGCCCGAACTATCGCTCAAAGTGAGGAAACTTGCGTGGTGTTTGGTATGCCTAGGGAGGTACTGAATAACGGTGGTGCAGAAACCTCTGTCCCGCTTCCTGATATCGCCAGTAAGTTGATGAGTTTACTCTAGCCTTGGTAGCATTCACTATCCGATTGGTAATTCAATCGTGAAGCTGGCCCCTCCATCCTCTAGGTTCTTGAAACGGACAAAGCCGTTGTGATCGGAAATCGTCTGATGAATGATTGTCAGCCCCAAGCCAGTTCCATCTTTTTTGGTGGTCGCATATGGTTCGAACAATCGATTAATGATTTCTGGTTCGATTCCAGTGCCGTTATCTGAGACTTCAATTCTCGCGATACGCAACTCCTCAGCGACACTTGTCTTGATTTGAACAGTACCTTGTCTCAGCAGACGTGATAACCGGCCTTTATTCTCCACAGCTGTAATCGCATTATCAACCAGGTTGACCACAACACGCTTCATTTGCTCTGCATCAATGGACAATTTGGGCATGTCCTCACAAAAATCTGCTACCAGCTGAATGCGAGTGGGCAGGTTCCCTTCATAAAGATCCACCACTTCTGATAGTACACCATGGAGATCCGTAGGCCGTAAGTGAGATTCTGGAATTCTGGCGAACTGTGAGAATTCGCTAACCATTCGTTTGAGCTGTTCCACCTCGTTGATGATTGTCTGCGTGGCCTGCTGCAGAGGTTTTGGGTCATCAACTTTGTTTGCATACTTCCGACGAATCCGCTCCGCAGAGAGTTGAATCGGGGTCAAAGGATTCTTGATTTCGTGTGCAATCCGCCGGGCAACTTCACGCCATGCTTGGGAACGCTGTAAACGATGAATTTCTGTGATGTTGTTGTAGACCGCGATCACTCCGATAGGTTCATTATCTCGATTCTGTAGTGTCAGCAGAGTAACCGCAACCTGGATAGGCTGTTGTTGGTGAATCAAAGTCAAATGACGGTAGACACTCTGAGCCTGGTGCTCCTGCAATTGTTCCCACATCTCGATAAACGCTGGTAGTGCGTCCTCTGAAAGCACTTCATCTATCCGATTATTTTCAGTAACTTTGTCTTCTCGCCAGGGCAGCAATTGGTTAGCAGCCCGATTTACACGACGGAGCCTACCCTCCGGATCCAGCAGCACTACACCAGTACTGATATTCTCCAAGACCAATTCCAAGAGTCGATGCTGTTCTTCCAGAGCTTGATGGCTCTGTTGAAGGTGCTCCGTTGTACGCTCAAGGGCGATCTGATTAATTTCCAGATCTTGACTCATCGAATTGAAGGCTCGAACCAATAAGCCAAAGTCCTTGTCCAAGGTGGATTTCGGTTTGACCTGATACCCCAACTCCCCATCAGCAACTCTTTGAGTGGCTTGGGCTAGATCTTCAATTGGTTGAACAAATCCTCGTGCAAAATAGAAGGCTAACCACGTTGCAACAAAGACTATACAGAGCGTCATCAACAGAAAGATCACCAGATAATACCGACGCAGCAAGTCTTCGGAGTCCGTAAAGAATCTTGAATTTCGCTCCTGTTCAATGATCCCGTTGATTGCTTGAGTAATCGGTTCAGATGCAGGATGGAAAAGCTCAAGCAATAACTCCTGATCCTGAGGGGCTCTTAGCTTGTGCAAAGAGCGATAGAGAAAACGATCTTGTTGCTCTTCCACCAGCCAGGATTCTTCCTGTTGAAGAACTTGGTACCACTCAGCGGTACTCGGGGCTTTCCAAGTACGCTTGGCTTCTTCAGTACGAAGTTTTTGGTGGATAATTTCTCGCTGAGGATTATAGATCGTTAGTCCATCACCTAGAGATCTTCCCAGTCTTTCATCCAGTTCTTCAAGATTTGCGAAGAGGTCGGGCTGCTGCTCAAGGGTCTGCCGAAGAACCCAGCTTTCCAATGCGAGCATCTCTTTCAAGTCACGATGATAAACCTCAGAAACCTGACGGGCGTTATCAACTACTGACTCATGCTGTCCGGTCAACCAAGATTCCAACGTAGTCGAGATGAAACTACTGGCAAAGAGGTGGAAGGCCATTGCTGGCAAGGAAAGAAGCGTGAATGCCGCAATCAACTTTGTCTTCAGAGTGACACCGAGCACCTGCTTGTGCCGCTCAACCACTAGCTTCAGCAGGTTTTTGGCGATCATGTAGAAGACAACCGCCAACAAGACGATGTTGATGTTGATTGCTACAAAGAGGATCAGGCGGGAGTTTACGCTACCTGTGTCAGGTAGTCCTTGGCGAGTATTGAAGTAGACGAGGAAAACAATCAGCAGCAGGAGGATGGCAGTTGCCAACAACCTGTGGCGGATGCGAGGGTCGGCCTCGAGAAGTGTGCTGAGGCCCGCCCGCGCTTCGGCAAGGCGGAGACGCATGTTGACTTATTGAATAACGGACTTGTAGTAATCTTCCTTGGAGGCCACTTGGTTGTGGTCTACTTTGTATTCCTCACTGTGTTTAACGAGCAACTGTTGTGCTTCAAAGACACCGTTCTGCATCCGGCCTTCGACCACTACTCCCTGACCCTCTCGAAACATATCTGGTTTCACACCTTCATATACCACGGGAATGGAGCGCATGGAGTCTTCGGTGATGTGAAATGCCAGTCGAATACTACGTGCATCCCATTCAACAGTACCTGGTTGAACAAGCGCACCGATTCGAATGGTTTTTTCTTGAAAATCGGTGGGTGCTGCCAGAACTTCCTGGGGGGTGTAGAAGTAGACAGTCATCTCTTGTAGCCCCTGCACAGATAAGGCCGCTAAAACACCAAAGATAACTGCACCTCCAATTACGAACTTATGACGAGTCTTCATTTTTGGCGTTGAGTTTCCTTAAGAGTTTTCAAAGATTGTTGAAACACTTTGCGTTTCTGTTTGATCCAAGGGATGTAAATCACGAAAGCCAAAACCCAGAGCCCATAGCTAATCAACACATATTCCAAATTCATGGGCATCAGTTGACCTCTTGGGCTAGTGCTTCATGAAGTTGGTCCTGATTTTCTTCCATTTGCCATCGCAGCAGCATTAAGTATCCATAAAACAGCAGCATGGCAAACATGCTTGCCAACAGAGGATAAAGTAATTCTGGAGGCATAGCAGGTTTGGCGGCTCCTTCCTCTACTTTGAAGAGTGTAGAGGGCTGATGCAAGGTGCGCCACCACTCCACCGATTTATGTACAATTGGGATGTCAAGAAAGCCGATAATACCGAGCACTGAGGCAAATCGGGCCTCTTTCTCACGATCTTGTACGGAAAGTCGCAGAAGGAAGTAGCCGAGAAAAATTAGAAACAACAGCAAGGTGGTAGTAAGGCGGGCATCCCACACCCAATAGGTTCCCCAGGTCGGACGACCCCAGATCGCTCCTGAAAGTAAAACCATTGCACAGAAAATTAGGCCGATTTCAGCAGATACCTTGGCGATCCGATCAAAGACGAGAAGACGTTTCCACAAATAGGCTATTCCAAAGGCAAAAGTCA
Organism: Deltaproteobacteria bacterium; assembly: GCA_011522845.1. Classification (GTDB taxonomy): domain Bacteria; phylum SAR324; class SAR324; order SAR324; family NAC60-12; genus JCVI-SCAAA005. Next base: position 5,026 of record WTIF01000301.1, on the reverse strand, counting down.
CAAAGAAGGCTAGGTAGGTGACAATGACAGAGGGTACATGAATGTACATGATTTTTTGGACAAAACCCTGCTCGGTCTCCGTAGGAGCGAAGACAAATACCCAGAGACCGCATGCGAGTAGTGTGAGTGGTGCGATGATTTCCAGTCGGGCTGTCCAGCGAGCGGCACTATCCATTGAGCAGTTCCTCTAGAAGCTGATTCACAATCTTTGGATTCGCTTGTCCTTTGGTTTCCTTCATCACCTGACCAACAAAAAATCCTTTAATTTGGGTTTTGCCAGCTCGGTATTGTTCAACCTGCTTTGGATTGTTATTTAACAATGTCTCCAACAAACCTCGTAGAGCACCCTCATCAGAAACTTGTTTCAATCCACGAACCTCAATGATTGTAGCCGGATCTTTGCCAGACTGCACCATTTCTTCGAAAACAGTCTTGGCAATTTTTCCACTAATCGAACCTTCCTGCAAAAATTGAATCAGACGAGCGAGGCTTTCGGCGGGGATGCCAACATTTCGGATATCTACCTTGTTTTCATTCATTATTCGCATCAGTTCTCCACTGATCCAGTTACAAACCAATTTTGGATCAGCTTTCGCCGCAACTACTTCTTCAAAGTATTCTGCAACCTCTTTGTCTGCAACCAGCACTTCAGCATCGTAGGTGCTCAGTCCAAATGACTCCATGAAACGCTGTTTTTTGGCGTCAGGCAATTCTGGGAGTTGACTGCGGATCTGCTCAACAAAATCTGAGGAGATTCTGACAACCGGCAAATCAGGATCTGGAAAATAGCGATAGTCGTGTGCCTCCTCCTTGGAACGCATACTGTAGGTGTTCTTCTTTATCGAATCCCACAAACGAGTTTCTTGGACGATTCGTTTGCCATCTAGAAGATCTTCGGTTTGGCGAGCAATTTCATAAGTGATAGCCTGTTGAACAAAGCGAAAGGAGTTGAGATTTTTGGTTTCCGTACGAGTCCCAAATTTTTCTTGCCCGATAGGTCGTAGCGAGACATTGGCATCACATCGAAAATGCCCCTTTTCCATATCTCCCTCGCTGATTCCCAGATACGTCACGACTGAGTGCATCTTCTCCATGTAGGCTTTTGCTTCTTCGGGAGTACGGAGGTCGGGTTCGCTGACAATTTCCAGGAGGGGAACTCCAGCCCGGTTCAGGTCAACAAAACTGGAGTCGCCATCTTCTTCATGAACCAGTTTCCCAGCATCTTCTTCCATATGAATGCGCGTGATATGGATTCTGCGGGTCTGCCCCTCCACCTCAATATCCAGCCAGCCATTTTCACAGATGGGTCGATCAAATTGAGAGATCTGATAGGCTTTAGGCAGGTCAGGATAGAAGTAGTTTTTGCGAGCAAACTGTGAGTCCAATCGAATGGTACAGTGAGTCGCCAAGCCCAACCGAATGGCAAATTCCGCAACACGACGGTTCAAAACTGGCAGTGCTCCGGGTAATCCAAGACATACAGGGCAGGTGCTCTCATTAGGTGGCTTCCCAAATTGGGTTGAGCAGGAGCAAAATATTTTGGATTGTGTCGCAAGTTGGGCGTGGATTTCTAGCCCAATTACTGGTTCAAATTGCATGTTGGTGCGGAGAAAGTATGACGTATGAGCGGGAAGCGGTTCTCAGTCCTTGAGTTCCTCTAATCTTGCTTGAAGTTCACGAACCTGGGCCTGTATGCGCTGCCGTTCTTGTTCTTTGTTTTTAGGTGGCTCTGAGGATCTTGTTCTGCTAGAACCTTTCGGTTTTGGATCAAGAAATGGATTGAAGAAAGGCATCTTCATTTCACCACCCATCAACCAGGGATTCGTGAAACTCGAAAGTTGTCGTTGCATCGCATCGCGGGTGTCCAAATAGGAATCCAACATTTTTGGCACAAAGTCTGTGAAAAATTCCCCGAGGATTCCTTCGCGATTGCGAATGACTTGGTGAAGAAAAGACGTAGAGAACAGATAAATGCCATCCCGTTCCATGACGATTTGGGTCAAGATCGCCTGAGTGATATCTTCTTTAGTTTTGGAATCAACCACTTGTACATCGAATCCTTGTTGAATCAACTCTCCCAATTCTTCGATGGTCAAGTAGCGACTGTGTGCCATGTCATAGAGTCGCCGATTCGAGTACTTCTTTATTGTGATCACTGTGTCGTATGAAGCTTTTCCCCCCATGCTTCTCCAAATATTCCTTGTTGAAACAGATCTTCGAAAGTAGAGCAGGACGCCATCAGGCTCAAGTTAATTCAGGAATAGGAATCATCACTCAATATTTTTGAAAAATTCAGGTACATTTTTAAAATTTACTTCATCCACAATATCCTAAATGACTTGGAAAGATTTCCCTCGGCCTCTCGTTTGTTTGGCACCAATGGATGGGATCACAAACACCGCTTACCGCCGAATAGTTCGTGGCCTAAGCAAGCGTACCCTTCTCTTCAGTGAGTTCACCAGTGTAGACGGCTTGCTACGGAGTGAGCGACTCCGGGAGAGAATGGACTATCATCCAAGTGAGCATCCCTTCTTCATGCAGTTATTTGGAAACGATCCTCAAGCTTTTGCGGAAGTCTCCAAAATGGTCGAAGATCGTGGAATTCTAGGGGTTGATATCAACATGGGGTGCCCTTCCAAAAAAATTGTCAATTCTCAACACGGTAGTGCTTTGATGAAAGATGTGGATGGCGCTTGCAGAATCATTGAATCGATTCGTAGTGCCTGCAATCTTGAAGTTTCCGTAAAGACAAGGCTGGGTTGGGAAAATGCTGACAACTTGATTCCTTTTGCAAAATCTCTAGAAGCTGCTGGAACTTCTCTGGTAACGATTCATGGACGCACCTATCGGCAGGCATTCAAGGGAAACGCGAACTGGGAACCCATTTATGAACTGAAACGAAACCTATCCATTCCAGTTGTGGGCAATGGAGACGTTCAGAATTATTCAGACGGCATCAAGAAAACCAAAAACCTCGATGGCTTTATGATCGGGCGGAGTGCAATTGGAAATCCCTGGGTTTTCTGCAATCCAAGTGAGCGAGCAAGTCCCTCCTTGACCGAAAGAGTTGAGACTGCCATACGACACTACGAACTTCTAAGAGAATTCCAGACAGAGCACAGGGCGTTAAGAGAATTTAGAAAATACCTTGGAGAATATATTCAGGGATTTCGGCACGCAAAGGAGCAGCGCAAGCAGTTGATGACCTGTGAGCGTGAAGAAGATTTTCTTTACCAGATGCGTGAGATAGCCAGCTGGACGATTTCTGATTCAGAACTGGCTGTTGCCAACTGAAGTAAAAATATTTGTACCTATCCCAAACATTGGAGAATGCTATCAGAGTGCTTGCAGAAAAAACACTAGTCCACCCCAGGCGACTCCTAAAAATGTGGCTCGTAATGACATGATTTCGAGCCAGCTTTAAAATGATTTACTTCCCTTTTTTGCTGATCCAAGAGTTAGAAACATGCATATTTTAGTAACTGGAGCCGCGGGTTTCATCGGGTTCCATCTGGTTCGCCGGCTACTCGACCGAGGAGATACTGTCGTCGGATTGGATAACTTAAACAACTACTATGACGTGAGGCTCAAGCGAGATCGTCTCATACTACTGGAACAGAAAAAAAACTTCAGTTTCATTGAAGCTAACCTCGAAGATTCCAATTCCATTCAGAATGTTTTTGACCAGCATGTTTTTGACCGAGTCGTGAATCTCGCTGCACAAGCAGGGGTTCGTTACAGTTTAGAAAATCCCAGGGCTTACATCGATGCGAATATCGTAGGTTTTCTGAATATCCTTGAAAATTGCCGCCATAATGAGGTTCCGCATTTGGTATATGCTTCCAGTAGTTCGGTATATGGAGCTAACACGAAAATGCCCTTCAGTGTTCACCACAACGTAGACCATCCAGTAAGTCTCTATGCCGCAAGCAAGAAATCCAACGAGTTGATGGCTCATACCTACAGCCATTTGTTTGGGTTACCAACCACAGGTCTCCGGTTTTTTACAGTTTATGGGCCATGGGGTCGTCCTGACATGGCTCTGTTTCTATTTACAAAAGCAATCTTGAACGGTGAACCTATCCAAGTTTTCAATCATGGCAAGATGCGTAGAGATTTTACCTACGTAGATGACATCGTAGAGGGAGTGATACGTGTCACAGACAAAATTCCTGTAGGAAATGACAATTGGAGTGGGGATGCGCCCGATCCTGCTACTAGCAAAGCTCCCTATCGAATTTACAACATTGGTAACCATGAACCGGTTGAACTACTCCATTTCATTGAAGTACTCGAAAAAGCCTTAGGGCAAACAGCTCAAAAAGAATTTTTATCTATTCAACCTGGCGATGTTCCGGCGACGTATGCGAATGTGGAAGCATTAGAAAAAGATGTAGACTTTCTTCCAAATACGCCAATTGAAGAGGGCATTGAGAGGTTTGTTGCTTGGTACCGAGATTACTACAAAATACCAGTTTCCTAAAAGTTGATCATCTCACTCCTCTTACTTTTTCGGGAATTAGGCTTTCTCGATTTCAGTTCAAAGAAACTTGACTCGCCAAAACTACTCTTTTGAGTGCCAAACTGCACCACAGACAGCTGTTTTCCACAGACGGTTGTCTAAGGATTGCCCCAATTGCCGCTACCCTCGTAAAGTTGCGGCGTTGGGGTTTTTCGTTTGCAGTCATTGGAAATGTTTATCCTGCCGTCCAGCCTCCTCAGCAGTATTTCTGTTCAATCTCTCCCGTATCGTTTCCTCAACCCATCGTGATAACGATCGTCTTGGCAACTCGTCCAGTTGATCCAGCAGTGAAGTCGCGAGGCTGAAGCATTTCGGGGTTCTGCGTTCTGTCAATTCCATTTGGATCTCTCCTATGTGAATTGTGACCTACTCACAGATCTATTTTATTAATAGATCCGCATGACTTCAAGTACGATCAAAAGTCACGAATTGGGCGTTAGCGAACCGGCGAATTTTCATTTGTCCACTGCTGGTGATCAGTGAAACACACATACTCCTCAAAAT
>WTIF01000335.1 GCA_011522845.1 Deltaproteobacteria bacterium | reverse complement strand
GCCGTCCTTGACCATGCCGTGGCCCCACTTCCGGCCGCGACAGCTCTTGGAGGAACTCACACGAGGCGGCCTAGAAGAAAGTGTACACGTGACCATCCCAGAAGGATGGAACCGATGGCAAATTGCCGATCGATTGGCAAGGTTAGGCTTGATCAACCGTGAACAGTTTCTTAACCGAGTTCGTCTTGAAGGTCTCGAAGGTATGCTTTTTCCAGACACATATCGCTTTAGCCAAAAGCGCAATACGGACGCCGTAATCAAACGGCTTCACCATAAGTATCTGAAGGTTTGGAAGGACATCCTCGGAAGCAAGCAGCAGCCGGCCGATCTAGACAAACTGATTACGCTTGCATCGATTGCACAGAAAGAATCAGGGCAATGGTTGTTTACACTAGACACAACACCCTTTTACGCAGAGTCTGGTGGACAGGTTGCGGACCAGGGCATGATACAGCAGGGTCAACGAACATGGAGTGTTGTCGATGTTCGCAAAGAAGGAGATTTGATCATTCATGTTTGTGAAGGTAGTGAACAGCCAAAGCCGGAGCCAGTCATCGCCAGGATCGATGTCGATAAACGCAAGGCAACAACTAGGAACCACACAGGCACTCATATGCTCCATGCGGCCCTGAAGCAAATCATAGGTCAGCATGTCAACCAGGCGGGTTCGATCGTTCATCCAGATTACCTCCGGTTTGATTTCACTCACTCAGAGCGATTAAGCAGCGATCAAGTTGAAGAGATCGAACGGCTTGTCAATCGGAAGATCCGTGAAAACATTGATCTGAACGTCTTTGAAACTGGTTACCGCCAGGCTGTGGATAGTGGAGTCACAGCTCTCTTCGGGGAGAAATATGGAGACACGGTTCGAGTTGTCCAATTAGATGATTTTTCGTCCGAACTTTGTGGAGGATGTCACACTTCAGCTACCGGAGAGATTGGTTCCTTCCGCATTGTTTCTGAAGGTGCCATTGCCTCAGGAGTCCGCCGAATTGTTGCTGTTACTGGTGAACGTGCAGAAGAGGTCAGCCGGGATGAGAGCAAAGCAGTTCAGGAATTGAAGCACTTGCTCAACGTACAGACTGAGAGTATTGGGGCACAGGTCGCCAACTTGATGGAAGAGAAAAGAAAGCTTGAGAAGGAACTTCAACTACTCAAGAAACAATCAGCCGCGGGATCTGCCCAAGATTTGATTTCTAATGCTCGGTCCGTTGCTGGAGTCCCTCTCCTAGCAATGAAGGTGGATGCTACTTCGATGGATGAGTTGCGTTCTTTGGGAGATAGCTTGCGGAAGGAACTCGAAGGAATAGCGCTTCTAGGAGCAGAGCTTGAGGGTAAAACTACTCTGTTGTGTGTGGTAGCTGACTCTATTCTCAATCGAGGAGCGAAGGCAGCTGAGATTGTGAACCGAGTTGCAGCTTTAGCAGATGGACGAGGTGGGGGCAAGCCACACTTGGCCCAGGCAGGCATCAAATCCCCCGAAAAACTTCCCCACGCTTTGGCGCAAGCAGCCAATCAGATTGAAAACTACCTTCAAAATTTAAACTGAGCTTAGGTAGCGTGAAACCTCTGCCTTATGAGTGGTTCATTGGAAAACGCTACCTCTTTTCCCCTCGTAAAGACCGATCTGTTTCTGTAATTACCTGGATTTCAGTTTGTGGAGTAGCCCTTGGGGTAATTGCCCTGATTGTAGCGACTTCCCTTATGAATGGATTCCGAGATAATCTTCGGCAAGCGATCACAGGATCACTTCCTCATGTGACCCTTTTCTCATGGGCAGATCGGATGACGGAGTATCCAGAGCTCCAACCTCAAATACTCGAACATCCTGAAGTCAAAGCCACGGCTCCGTATATTTTCAAGCAAGCTCTGCTGACAGGGACAAGGCGACCAAAAGGTGCTCTATTACGAGGTATTGATCCTTCAAAAGAAACCCAAGTCACCAATTTGGGGCTTTTCCTCAGACAAGAACGATATTCACCTAGCCCTCCAACGACGGAAGAACAGCAGACAATTTCCGATGAAATCTTAGCTCGTCTTTCACATCCCAAAGCCAAAGAAGATGGCCTAAAAGATGGAATTATTCTTGGTTCAAACCTTGCGCAACAATTAGGTGTCCAACTTGGAGACACTGTTCAACTCGTCTCTTCTGAACAAAGAATGACACCAGTGGGAGATGTTCCACGAATCAAGAAATTGATGGTAATAGGCTTCTTCGAGTCTGGAATCGCAGGATATGATGAGGTTCTGGCTTTCATGGACTATCGACTCGTCCAGAAAGTTTATCGGATGCAGAATGATGTGACCGGTCTGGGAGTTCGCTTGAAAGACCCAGAAACTGCCCAGGAAGTAGCCGATGAATTGCGTGCTGAGTTCACTGACTTTGCTGTGAGTAGTTGGGTCGATGAGAACAAGAGTATTTTTCAGGTGATGCAGCTTGAAAAAATTGGGCTCTTCGTGATTCTGACATTGATTGTCGTAGTTGCAGCCTTCAACATAATTAGTTCGCTGATCATGCTTGTTCTTGAAAAATCACGTGAAATTGCGATTCTCAAAGCAGTGGGTGCTACGGATCAAAGCGTGCGAAGAATCTTTATGATGCAGGGGGTGGTCATTGGTTTGATCGGCACTTGCTCAGGAGTCGGCTTGGGATTAACAATTTGTTGGGCCCTCGCGACTTTTGAATTTATCGATATTCCACCTGGCGTTTATCCTGGAGGAGACAGAATCCCTGTCTTGATTAACTGGACCGATGTGCTGCTCACAACGATTTCCTCATTCTTGATCTGTTTTTTGGTGACGATTTACCCATCGACTAAAGCTGCTCGGCTTCAGCCGGTAGATTCCCTACGATACGAATAAACAAACACTTGCCGAGAAAATATGGAGCTTGCTGAACTCCGTAATCAATTTTTGGATTTCCTCCAACAGCGATGTTGTGGCACACGCCAAGAGAAGATGGGGTTGGAGTATGAAACTTTTGTCGCGCTACCATCTGATGAGGGAAAATGGAAATCATTGCCAATCAGTGGGGATGTCAGTATTGGAAAGCTCCTGCTCAAAATGGCGCAACTAAGTAGCCAGGGAACACAACCTTGGGAACTACATTACGAAGGTGAACTGCTTTTAGGTTTGTTGCATTCCAGTGGTCAGAACATATCGATTGAACCTGGTGGTCAGGTTGAACTATCGGACTCTCCCAGAACGGATTTGAGCGAGGTGGCTCAAGCAGTCAATGTTCACATTCAACAACTCACGCAGGCGCTCAGCGATTGGGGAGGGTTGCCCTTGTTTTTAGGGGTTCATCCTTATCTAACTCCCGAGGATCTGCCACTGCTTGATAAGAAGCGCTATCGAATCATGTACTCGACCATGAAAGAAGTGGATACTCATGGTCAATGGATGATGAAAGCGACAAGCGGTGTTCAGGTCTCCCTTGATTATCAATCATTGGAGGATTTGGAGCGGAAGTTTGTGATTCTCAACCGGCTGACTCCATTCTTGACGGCAATTTTTGCAAACAGCCCAATCGTGGAGGGAGAACCCAGTGGCTATCGCTCCTATCGTGGAAGAATTTGGCAAAATACTGATCCCTACCGAACTGGTTTACCTCTTAGTTTCCTGAGTAAGAAATTCAGCTTGGTGGACTACATTGAGTGGGCTTTGGATGTTCGTCCTTATCACCTCTACCGAGATGGAGAAGTGGTGCAGCCTGGTCCTCACACATTCCGCCAATTGATGAAGAAGGAGTCGCCACTCGAAGTGAATCAAGAAGACTGGCTGACTCATCTCGGTATGCTCTTTCCTGAGGTGCGGATCAAGAGAATTATGGAGCTGCGCTGTATGGACACGCAACAGCCTCAGGATGTGATGGCGGTTCCAGCATTGCTTCAAGCTCTGACCTACAATGAGAGTGTACTGACGGAATTAGAGGGATTCTTAATGGACATCCCAGCGGAACTATTTCCTGAGCTGCGAAAAACTGCTTGCAAGGATGGACTGGCTGGCGAAGTTGGACCGGTAAGATTCAACAAGTTGGCAATTAAGATTCTGGAATCTGCGCTATCCCACATGGATTCCGGAAATCAAGCGAATTGGTTGGAACCATTTTTTGATCGTTACACAAAGCAGGGCCTTTCCCCAGCTGACTTGGTTCTGGAACGTTACTACTCTGCTGACTCCTTTGATAGCTGGCTCAGTCAAGAACTCTTTCTGCATAGTCAGAGCACGTTAAACTAATCCATGACTCCAGAGGAACTACGGAATATTGTTGATCGTGCTCATTACTTCGGATTGCTTCAGAAAAATCCAGATGGAAAACTCGTTCACGCCCCATTCTCGCTGACGCCCTATCAGCTACCTGCTTCCCTGATCTCACAACTACAAATACACACACAGTGGTCA
>WTIF01000141.1:2652-4415 GCA_011522845.1 Deltaproteobacteria bacterium | reverse complement strand
CCCTTGATCATCACACTGCGGCACATCTTGGTGGCCGAGGCCTTGCCCACAGCTTCATCACAGAAGCACATGCCGCTGAAGCCAAGCACCTGACCGATCTCAACAAATTCTTGAGCGTGGGGACCTCCCAACAGAATCGGAGACTTGCTGCGTTGTGGATGAATTGGTGACATCACCGCGGCTTCCACATAGCGTCCACCCGCTTCTTCAATCAAGGTAGCCACGCTCTGCTTGGTTTCTGGGGCCACCGAGTTCAGATCCAGGAACCAGGACCCTGCTGGCAGAGCAGAAGCTACTGACTGGGCTGCCTTCAGATCCTGGGCAGCCGTCACGGCACTGATCACCAACTCAGCCTGAGCTACCGCGTCTGTGGCTTGCTGATAAACCACCACCTGTGGACAGGTCTGCAGGTTACTACTCGCTGGGCTCTCTTTCTCACCAAAGAGGCGATCAAAAGCAGTCAGTTGAACATTTGGGAAGGCGCTTAAATCCTCGGCAAGAGTGCGTCCGACTTCTCCGAAACCCAACAAACAAATATTTTGAACCGCTTTCATTTGCCATCCCAAATCGACTTGGGAATCAGGACTTCCCCACGCATCAACATCCTGGCTGTGCGGAGTAAGCCTGCACGCTGCAGAACTACTTCACTGCTGCTTGCTTCGACCTCAAGGCCCACTGTGAAGAATCCGGTTGGGTGTTCCACATCAAGAGTGATTCGCCCACTCTCAGCCTGCAAGCCCGTCACTTGCTGAGCAACAGAGCCTGGCAGGACACAGGCAGAGGCAACACCAACCGCACCCAGCACCCCAATTGCTTCATGAACCCGATGGGGAATGAAGGTACGAGTGGTGATCACTCCTCCTTGTTGAGCTGGAGCCACTAGTGACATCTTCGGTACAGTCTTCGTAGTGACATCACCCAGGTTCATCAGTACACCAACCTGCAAACGAATGGATTCAACCCTGCTTTTCAATTGAGCATCTGCCTCCAACTCTGCTGGGGATTCATATCCCGTCTTGCCCAAATCTTTAGCTGCAATCAGGACCACAGGCATGCCATTGTCGATGCAGGTCACCTGTAGACCATCAATCTCATCACACACTTGGCCTGTCGGCAACAAGGCTCCACAACTGGAACCAGCCGTATCCAGAAAGTCTAGCAGCACGGGAGCCGCTGTGCCGGGGACACCATCGATCCGAGCCTCACCCTCGTAGTTCACTTTTCCACCAGGGGTTTGTACCTGGGCGATTGCCAAATTGGCCGTGTTGACCATGTGAATGCGAACTTCAGTGAGACCTCCTTGGGGTTCCAGTAGTCCTTTCTCAAGCGCAAAGGGGCCAACCGCCGCGAGAATGTTACCACAGTTCTGACTGTCACTCACCTCTGCTTTGTCAACGACAACTTGCAGGAACAGGTAGTCGACATCTGCATCGGATCGTGTCGATCTGGAGATCACTCCGACCTTGCTCGTCAACGGATGAGCTCCTCCCACCCCATCAATCTGTCGGGCATCTGGAGAACCCATGGCCGCCAGCAACACCTGATCTCGTAGACTCGGCTCATTGGGCAAATCCTCTGCTAGAAAGATCAACCCCTTCGAAGTACCTCCCCGCATCAGGCAGGCAGGAATCGCGGTCTGCATGTCAGTTCTGCTCCGAGTACTTGACGTACTTCAACCCCTTCTCAGCCAAGCGCTCACGCATCTTGTAGAGATCCAAGCCTAGCACCCCCTCCTGTAATTGCTGGCGCTTGTCTTCTTCATT
>WTIF01000141.1:0-2552 GCA_011522845.1 Deltaproteobacteria bacterium | reverse complement strand
AGAGATCCAAGCCTAGCACCCCCTCCTGTAATTGCTGGCGCTTGTCTTCTTCATTGGCCAGCCGTGACTGTGCTTTATCCAGAACCTGGGAGGCTTCATCCTGCCGGACGACCACAACTCCGTCATCATCAGCAATGATCAGATCTTCCGGATGAACCAAAGCTCCAGCACACACGAGCGGAGTGTTCACATTGCCCAGGGTCTCTTTGACCGTACCCTGAGCTGAGATCGCCTTGGACCAGACTGGAAAGTTCATCTCGGTCAGGGTCGCCACATCCCGAACCCCTGCGTCAATTACCAAGCCGAGGACTCCTCGAGCTTGCAGAGAATTGGCTAGTAGATCGCCAAAATATCCGTCCTCACAGGGGCTCGTTGGAGCGACCACCAGAATGTCTCCCGCTTGGCATTGCTCCACGGCGACGTGAATCATCCAATTGTCTCCTGGAGCCACCTCACAGGTGACAGCAGTGCCAATAATCTTGGCTGGACGATAGATTGGACGCATGTAAGAAGCCAGTAGCCCTTTACGCCCCTGCGCTTCGTGGGCTGTGGCCACATCTAGTTCCTGAAATGCTTGCACCAAAGCTTCAGGTGGTCTGGGAATGTCTGTGATGACAACGGGCATTGGTGCTTACTCCATCAAATTGGGAAACACAGAAAAAGAAAATTCAAGCGAGTGAGAAGGCAATGTTCACTAGTCAAGAATCCACCTGTACCAGAAAGTTCTCAAGTAATTTTCTGGAAAAGTTCAGTATGAATTGAGATCAGAGCTTGACGGGAAGAGATGATTCGAAGAGAGATCAATCCTCCCGAATCGAGAAGTTCGAGAGGATATCTGAGGAGAGAGTCCTGAAGTCCCAGAGCGCTAGGGAACAGTGTAAATAGCAGAAAAGCTAAGGTCTGCTTTCAAATCAGGGGGAACAGCATTGTGTGCTGACTTCGCTGTTAGGAGAGACTTGCCCGCTTCCCCGTCCATTTCGAGCGGCGATCCGATAGTAGTAGTACTTGTTGTTTGTCAAACCCGTCACATCGTAGGAACAAGACCCTGATGTACAGGAAGTAATGCCTGAGATTGCAGATAAATCTGGATCCGCAGAAGTATCCAGGTTGGGATTGGTGAAAGTAATCACATTCGTGAGGCCACCACTGGATTTTTCTGCCTGAAAGATCGTGTAGTCAATTGCCCCATCGACTTCGTCCCAGGTGAGTCTGAGAGTGGAACCGCCTTGACCCGAAACATTGATGCTCTCTACCGCCGGAGGCAACGTAAAATTGTAGAGATTGGCCACCTCTGAAGCAGTAAAGGCTCTACCGTAGATTTTGAATTCATCAATGTATCCCTTGTAGTTGGCATCCCGCCAACGATTTTGACCAATCTTGATCTTGTCCCACTGCAGGTCAGTCCCGTCTACATAAGGCCAACTTGTTTTCGTAGCTTTCAACACATTGTTTACATACAGTTCGATGGAGTCGTCCGCATGGTGAACCGCCACCACATGATACCAAGTAGATTGTCGTAACTGTTGCCCCTTCAAATTATCACTCATTTTATTGAAGAGGCGGATTCTACCAATTGGCTCATACTGATCATCAACATCCAATTGCAACTCTGGACCTTTGTTGTTGTCACCGGTAGAGAAGATACTCGTAAATTTCTCAAGGTCTCCATCGGGTGACGTCCAAACCGAAACCGTCCAATTTCCGTCATTTGCTGGAAAATCAGCATTTGAAAAATTATTATTGACTCCCCAAGTTCCATTGCCTCGAGTGCCATCATACGCACCAGAACCACTCATATAAGCTGAATTGCCATAAGCGCATCCTTCCCCAAAATCAATATCGCTGTCGCTGCTGGCTTCTGCTAGGTGATAGGGCCAACCTTCTGTGCCCGTCCTGGTTCCCTGTGGACTATGATCCTGTAGATCATTATTTAGCGGATAATAAACCAGCAGGTCTGGGTCATTATCTGTAATCTCCGAAGTTCCTCCTGTGGAGGTACACTCAACGGGTAGCGGAGAGGCTCCGAGTTCATTCGTTGAAAACTTCCAGGCCCCAGTGCTCGTATCGTAGACTGCTAAACGATAGTAGTAGTAAGTTGCCGAATTCAGTCCTCCATGAACAAAGATAATTCGGTCCCCATCAATTGTTCTGGTTGCGTTATCGGTTTGGTCAATATCCCGATTTGCCGGGGTTCTCGCTCCAGGAGCAACCGTTGTCCAATAGACTCGATAGTAGTCATCACTCCCACCAGCTGAAGTGGTATCACCGTCATTGACAATTCCGGTGGGTGCTGTCCAGTTCAGAGTCAGCCTGCCATAGTCACGATCGATGCTATCGATTGTGAAGTCAGCAATTCCCGAGGTGTCGTCATCAATGATGGAGACCGTTTTGTTCTTGCTGGATAAGCCATCATAGTTGGAATCTGCGGTGAGTCCTGCATTGACTGAGATCGTCACCGTGGAGGTATGGTTCCCATCAATGAAGTCATCATCAATCGCCCTCAGCGTGATCACTTGCGTGTTCATGTAATTTGTAGGCGTGAAGGTCAACTG
>WTIF01000385.1 GCA_011522845.1 Deltaproteobacteria bacterium | reverse complement strand
CCCCCGATCCAAAGACAGCCCCAAAAATAGTTCCAACCCCTCCCCATGTTGGTGTTCCTCCAACAAACACACTTGCCAATGCTAGTAGCAGGTATCCAAAGCCTTGTGTTGGCCACCATGTAAAGTTCACCAATGTTGAAAATATTCCAGCGAAAGCAGCACCAATCCCACAAAACATGAAGCAGAAGATTCTTGTTCTATCCACGTTGATTCCCATCTGGGCTGCACTTTCCGGGTTGTCACCAATATGATGAATGTGGGCACCAAAAACATGCCGATGGTAGAGAAAGTACGCTACGATTACGAATAGAGCAGCCCAAAGGAATTGCATGGGAAATCCATAGAGTTTCCCCACAAGCAAATCGTAAATCCAATGTTTTCTTATTTCAATAACAGTGATTGATTTACTATAACTGACAACAAATAAAAATCCCCTGATTAGAAAGAGCGCTCCAAGCGAAGCAACAAGTGAAGAGATTCTTCCATAAACGACAAGACAACCCATCAAAATCCCAATGAGAGCACCTGCAGCAATTCCTAAAAGAAGAGCAATGAAAGGATCTACACTGAAGGTTTTGATTAGGAGAGCAAAAATCCAAGATGCAAACGCAAAATTGGACGCAAAGGAGAGATCTATTTCGCCCATTGTTACAACAAAAACCAATGGGATAACTAAGAAAATAATAATTGGATAAACTGTAAGAACTGCTTGATGGAATTTAGTAGCAAAGAAAACTTCAGGAGATGCAGCACAGAAAATAGTCATGATCAAAGTAAAATAGAATAGACTACTTAAAGGACGACTATTTTCTGAAATGAAGGAAGCAATCGTAAGGTCTTTGTTCATTATTTACTCCCCTTTCTCAACAGTTTCTTTCATAATTCTGATTAAATTCTCAGGACTGTCCACATCTGCTTTTTCAAGTTGATGAACAATTCTACCTCGGTCTAATATGACAAATCGGTCAGAGATATCATAGACATGAAATATATTGTGGCCAATAAACAGAACAGATCTCCCTTTTGCTTTGATATTATTCACAAAATCAAAGACTTTCTGTGTTTCAATTAAAGATAAAGCTGTTGTTGGTTCATCTAGAATAATAAGTTCTGCATCATTGTAAATTGCTCTAGCTATCGCAACTCCTTGGCGCTCACCACCAGATAAATTACCTACCTGAGAATTTGCGTCAATTAACTTCGAGGTAAAGCCAATTTCACGGATTATTCTGTTCGCTTCATCTACTTGTTCTTTCACACGTATGAAACCTAGGGGATACCTTAATTCTTTCCCCATAAAAATATTCCAAACTATTGACTGCTGAGGAGTTAAAGCGCGATCCTGAAAGACAGTTTCAATTTTTGCCTCTCTAGCTTTTTTTGCATTCCAATTCTCAGCTTTCCGACCACGGATAAATATCTCACCGAAGTCTGGCTGATGAACTCCTACTAATGTTTTTATGAGTGTCGATTTTCCCGCACCATTATCTCCTATCAATCCTACAACTTCTCCTTCGTTAACTTCTAGTGAAACTGAATTCAAAGCAGTGATGCCACCAAATGTTTTACTGATGTTTCTTAACTCAATTATTGGTTCCATAGAAGATATTTTCTTTGGAAGATATGATTGTATGTTTTCAGTAATTTAAACAGGATTGATTGACTTAAAAATTAATCAATTTTTCCGTATTTTTAGGTTCAGCGAACATTTCCAAAAATATAAAATAGCTGACCTCATAGGAGGCCAGCTGTTCTCATCTACCTCAAACCTGCGTTCGCCAAAGACATCACAGATTCATAGTTCTCCGTTGTGACAAAACCAGCTCCAGTATCCTGATTCAAAGCGCCTAGTCCCATAACCTTCATTTGGCAAAGGGACAAAACAGGTAAATACCCTTGCAAGAAGGGTTGTTGATCAGAGGTCAAATGTACAAACCCGTTCACGAACCCAGACATGACTTGGGGGCTAGTATCGAACCCGATTTGAAGTAGTTCATTCGGACCATATCCAGCCGCCACAGCGAAGGTCTCGGCATTGCCAAGCATTTGTCCACCCGTATGAACTAAAATCTTTGCATCGGAATTGGCTGCGAGTGCGGCTGAAATGACTGGAATAGCAGAGTTGGGATCAGTTGCATATTCTGGCGTCCCATCGAGTACAACCACTTCCATCCCATGTTCCTCAAAAGCAATGCGGACGTTATCTTCTCTTTGTGCTCGGGAGTAGTCGCCGATGGGAACCATAACGACTGCTTTATCGCCTTTTTTCAGATCAAATCTGCGAATGGCTTCTTGACCTAGCATATAGCCTTGAGTGGCCAAGTTGGCACCAACATAACCGCCGCCAAACTTAGCTCTTACTGCAGGTACATCCACATTCTGGTACATCATCAGAATCCCATCCTCATTGGCGGCCTCGGCAAGTGGCATGATTGCTTCCTCTCCCGGATGTCCCATCATCGCAATTCCATCGACTCCTGCACCGATTGCTTCGCGAAGTTGTTGAATCATTCGGTCAGATTGCCACTCTGAGTAAAGTATTTCTGCATCTGCACCTGTGTCTCTAATGGCATTTTCTGCGCCTGCTTGGACGATTCCAGCGAAACCGTCCCCTTCGGCTCCACCTGCAAAGAAGTGGATACGAACATCCTTGCACCATTTATTTCCCAGATCCTGGCTTGTTGGGGCAGCAGAGGCTGTGACGCTCAATCCAGCTAATAAAGCTGTGATCAGAATAGACTTAAAGAGTTTCATATTTTTGACTCCATCAGGAATTGAAATAATATACTGATCTGAACCGCTCTGGTTCTTTGCTAAAAAACTCAAATTCTACAAGAATTATTTGTCTTTACCTCCCTTACTAGATTGTTGATTAAACCCTCCGAAACTCGGCTTGCCCCAAAATCCATTCGGGGAAAAATTGCGGCAAGCTTGCATTATGGAATTGATATGTCAAACAAAAAATTCCTTACAGTAAGACCTTTTTGAATTTTTTCTTGCTTGAGATCTGAATGAATCGAAAGAACAACACTTTGTGGACTGCATAGATGTTGCTTGGATGCTTTTTCTATTTTCAATCCTCGAATTTGGGCTTTTGAGCAACTCCCATAAGACTCTGAAGTGCTCATTTCTAAAAGGAAATGTAATGAAATATTTGCTGCTTGCGTTGGCTCTGACCTGTGGATGGACAGCTCAGGCGTTCAATGACGATGATGTCCGAATGGTCAAATCAATGAAGAAGTGTGTCCGATGTGATCTGAGTGGGGCGGAATTGAGAAATGCGGACTTGAGTAATGCGATCTTGCTCGGTGCCAATCTTCAGAGTGCGGACTTGCGCGGGGCAGATTTAAGCAATGCCAATCTGGAACAGGCTAAACTACGAGGAGCAAATCTTCAGGAAGCAAAACTATCCGGTGCTTATCTTAGTGGAGCCTATCTAGGAGCTGCTGATCTGAGTGGTGCAGATATGCGAGACGCACAGCTTTACAATGCAGACTTGACTGAGGCATTCATTGGCAAGGCAAACCTGAACAATGCTGATATGCGGCAAGCGAAATTAATTCGTGCAGATCTGAGCGAATCCAACTTGATCAGAGCTGACATGAGTCGATCGAATCTCAGCGCAGCTACTTTAATGGGTGCTGATCTTCGCTTGAGCTTGTTAAACAATGCTGAATTTTGCAATACCACAATGCCCAACGGTGAAGTTTCCTACGACGATTGTTGATGATTTTCACGATTCCGCTGTTTGGATTCCAACAATGAAAAATAGCGGGATCTAAGATTCATGCCTATAGACAACCCTGCTTCCTAAGCTTCAGACTTTCTCCCCACCAAGCTTTTACGTATTCCCATCCTCAATTTCTCAAATCATCCAGTTCATTTGAATTCTATGTTCACTCAAGCTACTCGTGACTTTTTAACGAGGTTTGATCAGAATATGGATTTCAAACTTCCGCTTTTCGGAAAAATTTTTTCAACACCTGCCCACATAGATCTCATGAGCAAAAAGCTAGACCAAAAATTGGCCCGTATTCGAAATGGCCAATACACTCCAAAAGATTTCATTATCGCCGACGCCAAGGATGCTGACATGGCGAATGGTTGTAAAACAGCAGGACTGCAAAAGGGCTCGAGTAGCCGGTACAACCCGATCCAGGTTTACCGAGATGATATGCGCAAGATTATGGAGAGTGATCTGGTCGATATCATGTTGACGTCATTGTCCTCAGCAGAAATTCTGACTCAGCAGGGTGCCTACGCAAACACTGAAATCACACCAGCAGTTCGGCTTAATGACACAACAGATATTTGGGTGGGCAGAGGGGCTTCTTATTCTTCTCAACCAGCGCTTCCCTTCCGGACAGCACGCTTGGACCGAGTAAAGCCAGTGGCTGATCTAGGTTTGTACGCGATCACCTTCTACAACGA
>WTIF01000049.1 GCA_011522845.1 Deltaproteobacteria bacterium | reverse complement strand
GATAAAGAGTGTGTTTCCTACAGAACGCTGTGGAATTTTTTCAAGAAGATTACTATTGAAATGAACCTGAGTAAGGCCGATAAAGATTCAGTTTTTAGCGAGACAGCAAAACTTGTATATCGTCTCTAATGATCTTCAATTACTCTTAAAGATTATCTTTAGTTTAACTTGTTCAACACTGTCATCAGTTATGAAATCGTCGCTGCTTTGGGACATGCGGTAGTTCCCGATAAACTGTTCTTGGATAAACTGTAAGATTGATGGGAGTGTAGCGGTTTTGTTGCATCCTTGCTTCACGCTGGTCCCGAATCGGTTTTGGCTGCTTGTTCGTTTGTTGAGATAGAAGAATTATTTCCTGAATTCTTCGCTGTTTGTCTCGGAGTTGCTGTTCAGTCAGATCTAGGGTGCCTCTCTCAACACCAAGTAAAAATATAGAAACGATAATTATTAGTAGAACTCTTAATTGATTTTTCATGGCAACTTATTCTGATCTGTATGGATTACTGATTGAGAATATCTGCGTCAGCTAACATGGAATTATTTTCATGATTGAAACTCACTATTGAATCGGAGTCTTTGGATGTCAAGCTATCTTGATTACCAACAGTCGATTATCGAAGAAGGTGTTTTGGAAGCTGCTAAGCGAATCGGTCTGAGCCCCATGATATTTGATAGTGAGTTGATGTCTCAGCACTATGCAGATCACCAATGGATTGTTTTTGAGAATTCAGTTGAAGATCGAAGGATGTGACGTGAGGTTGGAAGAATGTCTCAAAAACTACTGAAGAGGCTGGAAAATAATTTGACAACCCCTGAAGCAGAAAGCTTAATGTGAGGCTCCTGTCTGACGGAAGGCGATCAAGATTCCAGTAATGACCAAAGCACCGCCTGCCAATTCAAATGGACTCAACATGCGACCGAAGATCAGGAATTCGAAAATCAGCGTCAAGACGGGGCTAAAGGTGATCGCGGTCATTGCTTTGGCAATCGTAAAATAACGAAGGGAATAAGTGTAAGTAATCCGTCCTAGAAACGGCCCAAAAAAAGCTGCCATTCCCAGCCAAGTCCAGCCCTCTAAAGTGAGCATACTGACCTCCACAGCTAGCCCCGGTAAAGTCAGTAAGATCAGAACAGCCAAGCTCAGTCGGAGCACGTTGAGTACTTGTGGATCTACCTCGTGAATGATTGACTTCGAGAGAACCTGGATTGAAGCGAAACAGCCAGCAGTACACAATGCCCAGAGGACGGCCTCCCAATCTTCTAAATTGATCGTGAGGGTGTCACCGCGCATTAGCACAATACCGCTTAACACAACCGCTACTGCCATCCAGATACGGAGCCCCACAGGTTCATGCAGAAAGACCCAGCCTAGAATCATCGCGATGATGATTTCAACTCTCGAAATGACATTGAACATTGTTGCTGAACTGCCTGCAATTGCTTGACAGATGGAGTAATTCGCCATCACTCCTAGGAGAGCCACAGCAATAATCACAATGATGTTTTTCGGTCGGAAATTCGCTTTTCTGCGTAAATGCCAGGCACCAGGGATTGAGAAGAACAGCGCCCAGCAGAAGATACCAACAACGGCGACCATCGGTGTGATCGACTGCATTGCCTTGGCGTAAGGTAGAGGGAAGCAACCTGTAGCAAAAATCGCCACCAACAGAAAAAACATCCCTCGGCTTCGGGGATCAGCCTGCAATGCTAGCACGTTCACACAGCCTCAGATTTACTAAGTCGGCGTTCCAACCAGCGAACCCCCATTGAAACCAAGACAATCAATACAAAGTACTCAAGCACCAAAAATGTGTAGATTTCTAGAGGTCGGTACTGGCTCACAACCAATTCATTTGCACGTCGTGTCAGTTCAGTCATACCAATCACAGAGACCAATGAAGACATCTTGATCATGTACACAAATTGATTGCCAATTGCCGGTAGCACTCTTCGCAAGGCTTGAGGCAAAATGATGAGGCGCATTTTTGAACTGTAGCGCAGCCCCAAGGACTCAGCAGCGTCGTGTTGTCCTTTCTCGATTGATTGAATCCCAGCTCGAAAGATTTCAGCTTCAAAAGCGCTATCACAGAAAGCGAGCGCTAGCATGCCTGCCCAGAAAGTATTGAGTGAGATGCCACTCATTACGGGCAGTCCGTAGTAGACCCAAAGAATCATTACCAGTACCGGAACGGAACGTAGAGCTTCGACATAGGTACGATTAATCGCTCGAGCCCAGGGACGTTTTGAGAGTCCTGGCAAAACAACGATCAAGCCCAGTACAATCGACAAAACAATGGAACTGATAGCCAACAGCATTGTGTCCGCAAGGCCACTTAGTAAAAAAAGTAAGTTGGTCTGTCCTTGAGGATGAGTAGGCGAGATGACATACCAAGCCCAGGTGTAGCTACCACTACATCCAGCTAGGTTGAGCAGAACGATGCCCAACAATCCTAAAAAAATAATTCGTTTCACAATCAGACGATTTCCTAAGAAGAGGAATAAATTATCAGGAGGGAATTCACTGCGATTTGACCTTGTGGGATCGAACTTCTAGAGTGAAGAAGTCGTTGCAGAGAGGCTGTATCGACACATCAATACTTTAGCTGTCAATTGCGGAGACCTGCAAGCCGCAGAGACCTTACCTGGAGAGATCGGATGAAGAAACATATTTTCAGAGCACTAATTGCCCTGAGTTGTCTGTTCCTGTTGGCTTCGCCACTGCAGGCACAACAGTCACGCCTGGATAGCATCAAGGCAGACGGAGTTCTTCGTGTGGGAACACCTGGAAATTGGAAGCCAATGAGTTTCCGGGATCCTGCTTCGAATCAATACGTGGGATTTGATGTGGATTTGGTGACCAAGTTGGCCGAGGACATGGGTGTCAAAGTAGAATTTGTACCCACAGACTGGAAAAGCATCGCAATCGCCGTAGCTGACAAATACGATATTTCTACAAGTGCTTCGCTCAGCCCAGCGCGCGCCTTAGTAGCTGGTTACACGAATCCTTACTTCCGGGTCGCGGATGTTCCTTTAGTCAGTCAGCAGAACGGGGACAAGTTCAAGGATTGGGATGATCTGAATCAAAAGGGGGTGACGATTGCGGTAACGCTAGGCACCGTTCAGGAACAACGCGCTGCAGCACTCTTTCCCAATGCGACCATTCGCAAGATCGAAGAGCCTGCTCGAGACTGGCAAGAGGTTATCTCAGGCCGAGCCGATGCTTCCATGACGAGCAATACAGAAGCCGGCAACTTGGCTTCACAGTATCCTGAGTTACGTGTAGTACCTGTTACAACGGCAAAGAACCCAACCCCAATCGCTATGTTGGTTCCTCGTGGCGATCAACAGTGGATTAACTTTGTCAATCACTGGATTCGACTGCAAAGTGAACGCGGCTTTTTCGAGGAACTGAAAGCCAAGTGGTCCTTGGTCGATTGAAATATTCCCCCCAAAAAAGTGGGAGCACATCAACCTGTGCTTCCACACTACCGCTTTTTGCGATAAATTTTTCTTCCGTCAAGGTAGAAAACCAGTCTGCTGATAATCCTTCTTCCAAATACTCATCGTGTTTTCGGCTTAATTTTAGGAGCAATATTTTTGAGGTTTGAATTGGTTTCACCAAATTAGTTATCTAAAATTTCCTCAAACTTTAGTAGAAACGAACTCATTTGATGGTTACAGCCAGATCTAGTAAAGCGAATCCAATACATCTCTATCACTCTAACTCAATGAAATGAAAGGAAGTTCAAATGCTGACAGCCCAAGAGGCCTTGATTCAGTTACAAGAAGGCAACCAGCGTTTTGTGGAAGGAAAATCGACCTATAACACCAGTGACACAAGGCGCCGAAATGAATTAGTGGATGGTCAAACGCCCTTTGCTATTATTTTAGGTTGCTCAGATTCAAGAGTTCCCGCCGAGATTGTCTTTGATCAGGGACTTGGGGATCTATTTGTGATTCGAATCGCTGGAAATATTGTCGCTCCATCCCAGATTGGTAGTATTGAGTTTGCGGTAGAAACCTTTCAGACTCCCTTGGTTGTCGTACTAGGACATACCCGCTGTGGAGCTGTCGCAGCAACTTTGAATCAAATTCGTCAACCCCAGGCTAGTCGCTCCCAGCATCTGCATTCAATTGTGGAGCGTATTCGTCCCGCAGTAGAGCCCTTGTCAGAAATTCGGACTGATCTCGCTCATGAACACCTGCTTGAACGAGCAATCCGCTCCAATGTAAGGATGTCTGTCAATCAGTTGCGACATGGATCTTCTTTCTTGGAAGAAATGCATGATAGCGGTTCTCTTTGGATCGTTGGAGCTGAGTATTCTCTTGAAAGTGGAGAAGTGGATTTTTTTGAGCGCGTGGTCGGTCAGGGGGGGTCATGAAACTTGTCTTTATCTTGTTTGATTCACTGAATCGCCATCTTCTTTCTCCCT
>WTIF01000114.1 GCA_011522845.1 Deltaproteobacteria bacterium | reverse complement strand
CGTGCGGCAAGAACAGGAAAAAATCCCCAGACTGGAGCGGCTATACAAATACCTGCTTCCAAAACCGTGAAATTCAAAGTTGGCAGCAAGTTGAAAGATGCTGTGAACAAGTAATTTGTACTGAGGGGGATCCCAAAAATTGGGATCCTCGATTGTTATCCAACATTGGTTAAGCCCATTTCTGCTTTGCCCTTCCGTATCTCACAACTCCAATTTGTTTTCCGCCTCTGATGCGGCGAGACGTTGCTGAGAATCACAAAGATTATGAATCAAGTTGTCCGTTGCAGGTTCTGTCCCAACTCGATAATGCTCGTAGAAGGTTTGTTCAGGAGGATCACATGGTGCTGCCCTTCTACCTGACTCGTGAACCTTAACAGTAATTACCCCTGGAGGTTGGGAAAATTGCTCTGTAGCTAAATTTGCTACTGCATTCTTCATAAAGTCAACCCAGATGGGTGCGGCAGCTCTTGAGCCGGTCTCCGTGCTTCCCATTGATTTGGGGTTGTCATAGCCCACGTATACCCCTGTCAACAATTGAGGGATGAAACCAATGTACCAAGCATCTTTACTATCGTTAGTGGTACCAGTTTTGCCCGCTGAGGGTCTGCCAATGGCTTTTGCCCGAACTCCAGTTCCATGATCAACCACGTCCCTCATGGCATCAGTTACCAAGAATGCGGTTTCCTCTGATATTATTTTTTCTGAAGGGTTCCCATTTTCTTCAAGAATGTTTCCGTGAGCATCCTCGATTTTGGTAACAAATACAGGATCTACCCTTTGACCTTGATTAGCCAACACACCGTAAGCTTCGACCATCTCTTCCAAGGTCACAGAAAAAGATCCAAGACCAATCGTGAGATTCTTATCCATGGTTGCCGAAATTCCCAATTTTCTTGAGTAATTTATTAGACGCTGTGGACCCAAGTCTTCCACTAGACCAATTGTGGGTAAATTCAAACTTTTCACTAATGCGCTTCTTAAGGTAACGCTCCCTTCAAGTTTATTCCCGTAATTCTTGGGTTTCCAAATTTCTTGTTCTCCGAAAATGCGATTGTCAGTTTTGTAAGCCCTTGGTGAGTCAACAAGTCTGCTGTTGAGTGTGTAGCCTGAATCAAGTGCTGCAGCATAGACGATTGGCTTGAAGGCTGATCCTGGCTGTCTAACTGCTTGAGTACTGCGATTAAATTCGCTCGCAGTGTAGTCATAACCGCCTGACATTGCGTAAACATGACCATTGGTAGGATTCAGGGCGATGATTCCACCGTTCACTTTGGGGACCTGATGGAGTTTCAAACGAAACAGTCCCTCTGAACTAGCATAATCTTCAAGTTCCACCTCAATTACGTCTCCAACAGCGAGCATGTCGCTCATTGATTGAACCCAGGCATATTTCTGTGTTTCAGATTGCCATGTTCGTTGCCATTGCTTCAGGTGTTCCCATTCAAGGATCCCAAATTGCTCCCCCAGTAATTGAATTTGAGCGATCTCTCTATCTGAATCAACCATTCGAACAACACCACGGACGACTGTTCCTATTGATAGTGGAACGTCACCGACATACTCAGATATTTCAGATTGGGCTAGTTGACCATTTTCTTGAGGAAGTATTGATTTAATCGGGCCTTGATAGCCTTGTCGGTGGGTTAAATCTTCGAGGCCACGTCTTAATGCTTCTTGAGCATATAATTGATAGTCGAGATCCATGGCCAAATGCACTCTCAAGCCACCGGTGTAGAGAGTATCGTATCCATATTTTTCAATTAAATATCGGCGGACATGTTCTATGTAGTGGGCTGTTGCATCTGAGGTGGAATCACTCATTCTCGACAGACTCAGTGGTTCTGCTTGGGCTTCTATCATCTCATCTTGACTGATGAACCGCTCTTCAGCCATTCTTGATAAAACTTGATTTCTACGTTGAATTGCGAGTTCTGGATTTTTATTGGGATTGTAGCGGGAGGGGGCTGGAAGGAGGCCCACCAAGAGTGCACTTTCGGAAAGTGTCAGTTCTTCGGTATGCTTGCCAAAGTACCCCTGTGCTGAAGCCTCTACTCCCTCAGCATTACCAAAAAAAACTTTGTTTAGATACAAGGTAACGATTTGCTGCTTGTCAAACTGACTTTCCATCCTGAGTGCGAGCAAAATTTCCCTGATTTTTCTAACCAACTTTTTTTCTTGGGTGAGAAGAAATAGACGAGCAGTTTGCTGGGTGAGGGTGCTGGCTCCTTGGACGAAGTCACCTGCCTCAAAATTCACGATTGCTGCCTTCAGCATCCTAATTGGATCAATGCCGAAATGTGAAAAATATCTAGAGTCTTCGCTGGCCAATAAAGCCTGAATCAAATACGGGGGGAAAGAGTCATATGGTATTACGACTCTTCGTTGCAGAAAAAGTTCACCGATTTGCTTTCCATCTCGATCGAAAAGAACCGTGGGCAAGACATCATTCCTTTTGTCCAATTCAATGTCTATGTTCTCAGGAAGACCTTGGCTGAGATGCCAAAGGTATGAACCAATGGCGATTCCTGTTACCAAACTCAACGCTATCCCGCTGTAAAAGAACCACTTGAGGGTCTTAAGAAAAATAATCATTGATTAGCAGAAGTAGATTGGTCTTTGTTAGCAGTGCCGTCAATATTTGACTTACTTGACTGAATTGCCTGATTAATTAAGTGTCGCATTTTTTCAGCAAAATTTGAATGGGCTGTGTCAGCAAATAGGTGGGAGATGATTTCAGATGATTCTAAATTGTTATCTTGCATTCTAGCCATTAAAAGTCCCTTCTTCAATAATTTAGCCTCCTCTAAAGAAATTATTCCGAAAACGTTGTGATCATGGGTTTCATTGGAAGGCTCTTCATGAAAAAGAGTATCAGAAGAATATTGGATGGGCTTGATTATAAAATTACATTTTTCAGGTAATCCAATTTCATCCAAGGATTTGTATCGAAATTGCTGACCGAAACGAACTCCATCAAAAGACAAGTGCTCAATGGGCGTATTGTAGTCAAGAAAAACTTGAATCTCTTGACCAGAAATCTTGTTGATGACCTTACTTTCTTTGGGTAGCCTTCTAAAAAATCCTCGTCGCCGTAATCTCAGTAACCAATAGATCAACCCGACAATGACAATTAAAATTGAAAGATTAAGCATCCATCTGGAGAAGTTAAAAACTACTGATATTACAGAATATGTTTTTCATGAAAAAATAGTCAAACCGGTGCAGAATTCGTTCCGTGCAAAGTTTGTCTGCAAAGTAATTCTGGTTATTTTGTTAGGATTGATCTTCCCGCGATTTGATTTGTTTCTCACAGAGGCTAAGGCGCAAATGGAAGGTACTTATCCTCAGCCGGCGTGCCAAGAATTTTTGGAACCAACCAATCCTGCTGAACTGAAATTATTGAGAGAATGTGCAAAACAACAGCGTGAAGCCAGACTTAAATTGAGAAAAGAAGAAATAAGAGTACTTAGAACAGCCTCGGCGTCATTTTTGAGCGAATCTCTGGGAGGTCCTTCTGGAGAGATAATGCCAGTGGCGAGTCCTGAAAATGGTGACACCTCAGATTCTAGCCAGTGATTCAAAGGTATGAATCAGCAACTCAAGAGCGTGCTTGAAGAAATTATTTTTGGTCCCCTATCTTTTTCCATTCTTATCTGCGTCCCCTACATTGTTCTGAGAAAGCAAAAAAAAATCTCAGATTCTGGATGGTGGGGAATGACGATGCCAATATTGTTACTGGTATTTAGTAGTGATCTCTTCTATCAAGCTTTCTCGGCACCACTAAAATGGATCACACCAGTAAGTGAGAAAAAAAAAGCTGAGGCGATTATTGTCGCTTCAGCAGGTGTACATCCTTCGGGAGCGCCGACTCATTCTTCAGCGATCAGAGCTCATGCCGCAGGTCTCCTTTACTTGGAAAAATGGGCGCCAGAGATTCTTGTAGCGGGCGGAGTCATGGAACCATATATTCCTCCCCTAGATATCAAAGGAATCAGGTTGATTTTGAGAGGAATGGGAATTCCTGACGATGCGATTCTGGTAGAGACAAAATCTAAAAATACTCATGAGAATGGTTATGCAATATCTGAAATTCTGGCAGAGAAAAATATACAGCGTGTTTTGGTTGTTTCCCACGATTACCATCTCTTTCGCCTTGTCTCCGTTCTACAAAAATACAACTTAGAAGTTATTCCTTTCAAAGCCAATCGTTCATACCCTCATGAACCAAGTGAATGGTGGCATCAATTCGAATGGGAAAATTTCAATCGATTGAAAACTGTAGCACATGAATATGTTGGAATCATAATTTATAAACTCACAAACAAAATTTAGGTGATGGAATTGAGTAGTGTTCAATTATTGGCAGATTGTCTGCTAAATGAGCATGAATTATTTAAAAAAGGCTGGCGTTTTAGTTTTGATAGAGCAAAACGAAGGGCCGGATGTTGTAGGTATTC
>WTIF01000192.1 GCA_011522845.1 Deltaproteobacteria bacterium | reverse complement strand
ATTTTAAATAATGTTCGAATGAACATTTTAGTTGCGCATCTGAACATTCTTTGGCAAGTTCCACATCATGAGAACTAATTTTCATCCCATGGATCTTTCCGAGCGTCAGGCACAAATAGCAGACTTGGTGCGAGAAGAAGGATTTCTTCATGTAGATAGTTTAGCTGATCGATATAACGTCACCACACAGACGATTAGAAGAGACCTAACGATCATTTGCGATTCTGGTTTGGGTAGGCGTCGTCACGGTGGAGTTGAGCGAATAAGTGGCTCCGGCAATCTCTCCTATCGTTCCAGGCAAATTCTCGCTAGAGGAGCGAAAGAGAATATTGCAGAGAAAGTTCGAGATCATGTACCCCATCATACAACCCTAGCCTTTAGCATTGGAACAACCCCAGAAATTGTTGCAGCAGCTCTCCTCAAGCATGAGAATCTACGAATCTTCACACACAATCTGAACATTGCAATGCTAGCCTGCTCCAACCCAAGTTTCGAAGTGCACATCGCTGGGGGTAGAGTTCGCAACAATGACTGTGATGTTCTGGGCAAAGGCATGGAAACTCTCCTCTCCTCCTACATTTTCGACATTGGAATCTACGGAGTTGCCGGGGTAGATGAAGACGGAACTTTATTGGATTTCACAGATGAAGAGGTTCAAGCGCGACAGCTGATTCACAAAAATAGTCGTAAAACGTTCTTGGTTTTAGATCACACCAAGTTTACACGCGCCGCACATGTCAGGGGTGGGCAAATCGGTGAGGCATCAAAAGTCTTTTGTGATCAGAAGCCACCAACAAAAATAATGGAGATTTTGAATAAATCAGGGTCTGAGTTGATCCTCTGTGGTCGGAATGGAAGCCAATGAGCGGAGTACGAGTTGAAAATCTTGTTAAGCAGTGGGGTGATTTTCGAGCTGTGGATGGAGTATCTTTTGAGGCATCGCAGGGTACGCTAACAGTCCTATTAGGCCCCTCAGGCTGCGGGAAATCAACAATC
Organism: Deltaproteobacteria bacterium; assembly: GCA_011522845.1. Lineage (GTDB taxonomy): Bacteria > SAR324 > SAR324 > SAR324 > NAC60-12 > JCVI-SCAAA005. The sequence continues at coordinate 3,470 of WTIF01000192.1, read as the reverse complement.
CTTCGATTGATTGCAGGATTAGAGTTCGCCGAATCTGGGAGTGTACTGATCGATAACCAGGATGTTACTCAATCAGATCCGGCCAAACGCAGTGTTTCGATGGTTTTCCAATCCTATGCACTCTTTCCTCATCTGGATGTTCGGGAAAACATCATTTTCGGCCTGAAGGTTAGAAAGGTTCCAGCAAGGGAAAGAGAAGCTCGGCTGCTTAAAGCAGCTGAGATGGTTGGGCTGGATCAGTTGCTTTCCAGAAAGCCAGCCCAACTCTCAGGGGGACAACGTCAACGAGTAGCTTTGGCTAGAGCGATTGTGGCCAATCAGCCTGTTTGCTTGATGGATGAACCACTTTCGAATCTTGATGCAAAACTGCGAGCCGAGATGCGCGAAGAAATTCATCGACTGCAAAGGAACCTCAATCTGACCATGATCTATGTAACACATGATCAAACAGAAGCGATGTCTATGGCGGATCAGGTGGTGCTGCTGAAAGATGGCCAGATTGTTCAGGTCGGAGCGCCCGCGGATCTCTATGATACACCCTCTACAGTCTTTGCTGCTCAATTTTTGGGAACCCCTCCCATGAATATTCTACCGAAGAAGGTAGTTCCTACTTTTTCTGGAAACACTGAATCTGTTGATTTGTTGGGTATTCGCCCTGAGAAAATCAAGCTCTCGAATGATGGGATCCCAATGATTGTGGATGCTATCGACTATATGGGGGCTGAGACTGTTCTAAGACTATTGTATGAAGATCAGCGCCTGATGGCCCGCATTGATGGAAAAGCCCAGGTGTCCCTAGGAGAATCGGTCTCAGTGAACTGGGACCCAGCTGACTGCCATGGATTTGACAGAAATGGCAACCGAATTTGTGGCTCCTTTTGAGTCACATCACCCGACTGTAGCAAAGCTAGAGTCGAGTTTCAGAACCAGATCGGTTCTTTAATTCCCAGCGTCAAAAGGGAGATAGCATGTTCAAGAAACTGAAAAAATTTGCGACCAGTTTTGCGCTGACCGCAGGGGTCTGTTTTGCCTCAGCATTAGCTTATGCACAAACTGAGTTGACAATGTACTATCCAGTGGCCGTTGGTGGTCCACTGACTAAAATCGTTGATGGGATCGTTGATGATTTTATGAAGGAAAACCCTGACATCAAAGTCAGCGCAATTTATGCGGGAAATTATAATGACGCTCGAATCAAAGCCCTCGCAGCTTTGAAAAGTGGGCAGCCTGCTCAGTTGTCAGTGATGTTTTCCATCGACATCTATGAGTTAATCGAACAAGACGCAATCGTCGCATTTGATGACATCGTTTCCACCTCAGAAGACAAGGCTTGGTTGGATTCCTTCTATCCAACCCTCATGGAAAATGGCCGTACTGCCGGCAAAACTTGGGGTATTCCCTTTCAGCGATCCACTATTGTAATGTACTACAATAAGGATGCATTTCGTGAGGCAGGCTTAGATCCAGAAAATCCTCCTGCCACCTGGTATGAGTTGGTGGAAGCTGGAAAAAAACTGACAGCTAGCGACGGATCAAAGTGGGGAATGATGATTCCATCCACAGGTTACCCCTACTGGATGTTCGGTGCTCTGACGATGCAAAACGATCAAGTTTTGATGAGTGGCTCTGGAGATCAAACATATTTCGATGCACCCGGGACTGTTGCCGCTCTGCAATTCTGGAAAGATCTTGGATCTAAACACAAGGTGATGCCCGAAGGAACAATTGAGTGGGGCACATTGCGTCAGAATTTCTTGGAGGGCAAAACCGCAATCATGTGGCACTCGACAGGGAACCTGACTACCGTCAAAAACAACGCAAAGTTTGATTTTGGTGTGGCGATGTTACCTGCAAACAAACGTAGAGGGACTCCTACTGGGGGAGGAAACTTCTATATCTTCAAGCAGACATCGGAAGCAGAGCGGGTTGCTGCAATGAAGCTGATCAAGTTCATGACTAGCCCTGAGCGTTCAGCAGAATGGTCTATCAAAACAGGTTACATGGGTGTAAGCCCGGACGCCTATCAGACTTCCCAGCTCAAGGACTATGTTGTTGACTTTCCCTATGCAGCTGTAGCTCGAGATCAGTTGAATTATGCAACAGCGGAACTCTCTACATTCCAAACAGGAAGAATTCGAAAGGCCTTGGATGATGCCATTCAGGCAGCCTTGACGGGTGCAAAATCACCAGAAGCTGCCTTGAAAGAAGCCCAATCTACGGCTGATCGTTTACTGCGTTCTTATCGCTAAATCCAATTGACGGTCTGACGTTGCTTGGACCGTCAACATCCCTCCCACAAAAAAATATCTTTTCATGCGATCTTATAGCTCGGGAATGCGACATGTGTACGGTTGGTTGTTGCTGACTCCGGCTGCTATTTTGCTGATTGCATTCACTCACTATCCCACCATAGCGACCTTCATTGACAGCTTCTTTTCCAAGTCCTCAGCCATCCGACCCAGCCGATTTATTGGGGTCGGCAATTATGAAGCAATGTTCGAGGATCCAATTTTCTGGAAGGTTCTTTTCAACAACCTCTGGTTTGCTTTGGGAACCATTCCTACTTCGGTTGCGATTGCGATAGTCATGGCCCTTCTCGTCAATCGCTCCTTGCCAGGTCAAGGCTTTTTGAGGATGGCCTACTTTACACCAACAATCCTGCCAATGATCGCTGTTGCCAACATCTGGTTATTCTTCTACACGCCAGAAATTGGTTTGATTGATCAAATTTTACAAGGGCTTGGCCTGTCGGGTCACAACTGGCTAGGTGATCCTGATACCGTTCTAGGAGCGGTCATTGTGATGACAGTGTGGAAAGAGGCGGGGTTCTTTATGATCTTTTATCTAGCAGCTCTCCAGCATCTCCCAAAAGAACTCGAAGAAGCAGCAAAATTGGAAGGTGCCTCTAGATGGTATTTCTTTTGGCGAGTTACCTTCCCATTGTTGATGCCAACAACTCTTTTTGTTTTGATCAACGCGGTTTTGAATTCCTTCAAACTTGTCGATCACCTTTTTGTCCTGACGAAGGGAGGGCCTGATAACGCAAGTAATCTGTTGCTTTACTACATCTACGAGAACGCCTTCTCTTACTTTGATCCGAATTATGCTTCCACGCTGACAGTAGTGCTGTTGGCTCTTCTAGCAATTTTAGCTTTACTTCAGTTTTTCCTATTGGATCGAAGGATTCATTACAGATGACTGGACAACTCCGTTCCCTGAGAAATTGGTCATATTCAAATGGATTAGAAACTGTTGGTGCTTGGTTACTGGCGCTTCTTTGGATCTCACCCCTGCTCTATGCCTTTTGGGCAGCCTTCCATCCTAGCGAATATGCTGTCAACTTTGAGTTATTTGCTCCTGTTACGCTCGACAATTTTGGGGAGGCACTTTCTCAGGCACCTTTTCTACAATACGGTTTAAACACCTTCATGCTAGTAACCATGCTGCTAGCATCACAATTAGTTGTATGT
>WTIF01000264.1 GCA_011522845.1 Deltaproteobacteria bacterium | reverse complement strand
GAATAAAGAATCTAAAATCTATATTGCAGGTCATCGGGGACTAGTTGGCTCTGCCATTCAACGAATTTTGAGCCGCCACGGGTATAGCAATTTAATTGTGAAAACACGAGCAGAACTGGACCTTCTGAATGCAGAGGCAGTGGAGGAATTTTTCTCAAAGGAGAATCCTGAGTATGTGTTTTTAGCAGCAGCCCGGGTCGGTGGTATTCACGCCAACAACACTTATCCAGCTGATTTCCTCTATGAAAACTTACAGATTCAGAATCACGTTTTGCAGAATGCTTGGCGAGTTCGGGTGAAGAAGTTGTTGTTCCTTGGAAGTTCCTGCATCTATCCAAGAGATTGCCCTCAACCAATTCAAGAGGATTATTTGTTAACAGGGCCACTGGAGAGTACGAATCGAGCTTATGCCTTGGCCAAGATCGCGGGTATTGAACTCTGTCAGAGCTTCAATCGTCAGCATGGAACCAAGTTTCTGAGCGTAATGCCCACAAATCTGTATGGTATTCACGACAACTTTCATCCTGAGAATTCTCATGTGCTGCCCGCGCTGATCCGAAGAATCCATGAAGCCAAAGTGAAGTCCTTGCCCGAAGTTGTTGTCTGGGGTACGGGGACTCCAAGAAGAGAGTTTCTTCTCTCGGATGAATTGGCAGAGGCATGCTTACACCTGATGTTACATTACGACGATGGAGATTTGGTGAACATTGGCTGGGGTGAAGATCAGACCATCAAAGAATTAGCAGAGACTATCTGTGAGGTAGTCGGGTATCATGGGAAACTACGTTTTGATCCCACTCGTCCAGATGGTACTCCTCGCAAGGTTTTAGATGTAAGTCGACTCAAGGCACTGGGATGGCATCCCAAGATTACACTGCGGGAAGGTTTACAGCAGGTTTATCGCTGGTACTGTGAGGAATATGCTGCTGCCTGATGAACATTGGATGCGGCAAGCGATTCAAATTGGGGAAACAGTTCGAGGCAAGACAGGAGATAATCCCCACGTAGGGTGCGTCTTGGTTGAGAAGAACCAGCTACTTGTCAAAGGCTGGACTCATCCTCCCCGGCAACACCACGCTGAAGCCCATGCGATTCATCAAGCACAGGAGTTGGGGTTGGATTTTAGCAAGCTGACTCTGTACTGCACTTTGGAACCCTGTGCGTTCGTAGGACGAACTCCAGCTTGTGCAATAACGATCTCTGAGGTTGGCATCCGTCACGTGGTAGTCGGTATCAGAGATCCTCACCCAAGAGTCAACGGAGCAGGAATCTTGATCATGAGGAACGCTGGCGTGGAGGTGAAGGAAGGGCTTTGCGTTGATGAGATTCGCGAGAGTTTGCGAGATTGGCTGAGACGTTTTGAAGAATAAAGTTTGCTTAAAAAGAGGGAGGACCTAACAGACCGCTTAGATAACCCGCCACACCAGCTGCACAAATCCCACGGAAGGCGATACATTTGGCTTTCCCAAGCTGTTTTCCATTCGTGCTGTAAACATAGACCCAAAACGAAGTCCAATCGTAAAGAGCAACCAGTTCTCCTGCATCATTGTACAATCTTCGATTCGTGGCTCTGCCAGTGATAGATTTCTCCTCATCCTCTTTGACCAGTAGCATTTCAAAAAAACCTTCTCGCATTGCGTAGGCGATCTTTCCCATTTTCTTTTTGCTGGGATCAAGCAGTTCTACGTAATCGATGTAGATCAGTGCGGTGCCAACTTCTTCTTCACTAGGGCTGAGAATCGCAGTTTGTAGTGGCAGCGCAAATGCCCCTAGAGGAATCAATAGCAACCAGCAACTTAGCAGCAAACGTCGCATACGCTATCCATGAAAAGCAGTGATGGAGAGAGTTTCCGGAAAACAAGGATTGTTCCAAAGCTGATTAGAAACAAGGAAGCTTCAAGAAAGAGCTAAAGTTCTGAATTAATCTGCCGATATTAATTCTAGAAATAATTGTCTTTTTTGGAGAAAGGGCACCCATGTCATTGCGCAAATTGATCAAGAAATCGCTGCTTGTTCTGGGAACCGGAGTTGTACTGACGACGGTGTTACCTGTCGGAGGAATCGCTCAGGACAACATCAACACACCAGGAAACATCTTCTCTCAGTGGGTAAAACTCTCGCTGATGGGTTACAATCAATCTGAGATTGAAGCTACCCTCAATGTCTACCAGTCTGAAGAAATTCAGCTTGTCAAGCGACGCTTGCGCAGAAATGTACTCAACAATCTAGTGGGTGGAAACCTGAAGCAAGACATCTCCTTGAGTACGACAGAGCAGGAGTTGCGCTACATACGGGATAAGATCCGCACTGAAATTCGCTTTGCAGGCTTAGAGAACGATCTTCTGGTTCGTCAAATGATCCGCCATCAATTTGGAATTGCGGTTCAGGATATCTGATCAGATTTCTCTTGCTATTCCTCGTAGATACGATAAAAAGATAGGTTTTTGTGGCGGGGTGTAGCGCAGTCTGGTAGCGCGCTTGTTTTGGGAACAAGAGGTCGCTGGTTCGAACCCAGTCACCCCGACCATGAAATAAACTGCACAGTTTTCTCCCCAGTATTCCCCCTGTAACTTCTCTAGCTGGCAAATCCGAAACTTAGTCTGTTCAAAACTGAACATCCGCTCCAATTCCTGCCCATCCTGAAATCGGCCTAACAAAAATTTTGCTCTTCAAAGCGAAGATCTTCCTCCAATTTTTTCGTGCCATGAAATTTCTATTTGCTGGTTTGTTCTGGCTGCTGACCACTAGTCTATTGTGGCCCGCGGAACCTTTTTTCATTGATTCCTGGAAAATACTGGGGCCCTTCATGGCGGCTCCAAGAGATGGTGGAACCGATCACTTGCTCAAATATGGAGGTGAAGAAAAGATTATTCCCCATGATTCTCAAGTGTTTTATTCGGAGTATGCGGATCAAGGAATCTTGAAGTGGGAGGAGATCTCTGTGGACTCAGATCGAGTTGAAATCAATTACGAGGAGATTGATTGGAACACTTCTTACGCTCGCTTGGGTGGGGTGGGCCTTTTGAATGTGGGCTATGCGTATGCGGAGATCCAAGCGGATTCAGATCAGGTCGCTCTAGTTAGTTCTCAGCAGGTTGGTGGATTTTATGTCAACGGCCGAGGATATCAAGGGGAACCCTACTATGCGAACTATCAGCGGACAGCCGTACCTTTACACAAGGGCATTAACCGGATCCTTGTTAAGTTTGCTGGAAAGCATAAGAGATCCTTTCGCTTTCAGATAGAACCTACCGAATTGAAGGCTCTCTTTCTGGAGGATCTAACCAAACCAGATTTGTTGGATCCTGAGGAAAAGAGGATCTTGTTGGCTGTGCCTATCTTGAACACAACCAAGCGCTGGTTGCGGGATCTCACAGTTGAATTGGACTCCAGTCAAACCCTGAAAGAGAAAATCTATGACGTCCCACCAATCCCACCATTGGGCGTTCTCAAAATTCCTTTAGAAATTGAATTATCTGGATTTTCTGAATCTATCATTACTATTGAGCTAACCCTCAGAGACAATGAGCAAGAAGAGCTTGCACGAATTCCAATCAAAATGAATCGCAAGTCTCGTAGTGAACCAATGAAACGGACGTTTCTTTCAAGAGTAGATAGTTCGGTTCAGTACTACGGTATTCGTTATCCGGAGCCCTATGATCCAAAGCAACAATACGCAGCGATCTTTTCACTACACGGGGCGGGAGTAGAAGCAATCCATTTGGCGGGTCAATATTCCAGCAAGGATTGGGCGTTTGTGATCACCCCCACAAACCGCAGGCCCTATGGCTTTGATTGGCAGGACTGGGGGCGCCTCGACTTTGAAGAAGTTTTTGCAGAAGTGATGAAAGAATATCCCATCGACCCAGATCGTGTTTATTTGGCAGGTAGTTCTATGGGGGGACAGGGAGTCTGGCACATTGGCACGCGTAATCCTTCGCGTTTTGCGGCATTGGCACCCCAGGCTGGGTGGACGGGCTTCCAGCACTACTCCCCATTCACGATGCAGAAAAGCCAGATGTTTGCTGCTCCAGACTTGTTGAATGTTCGGAATCGCGTGATGCAGGATTCCAACAATCTGTACTTTCTGGAAAACCTGCAGCATCTGCCCGTGGTGATTACTCACGGAGCAGAAGACCGTACAGTCCCCACGTTGCATCCAAGAATGTTCCAAAAGTTCCTCAAGGAGAGAGATTTCATAGTCCACTACCGAGAACTACCAGAACAGGGACATTGGTGGGATGAGCCACGTTCTTCAGGAGGAGGATCGGACGCAGTCGATAACGAGGAAATGCTGGACTTTCTGAAACAACAGGTTCGTAATCGATATCCTCAGCAATTCAATATTCGTCTTTTCGACCTCTCGATCAACGATACCTTTTACTGGATTCGTGTTCTTTCACAAAAAGAAGCACTGCAGCAGACCAAACTTTCTGTGGAAGTGATCGGAGAAGAGATTTTGTTGGATACTGAGAATGTAGCAGCAATAGAGGTTGACTGGGGTGCTCTCAATCTGCCGATTCAGCAGATTATTTGGAACCAGCAGCACTATCCGATCTCGGATGTTTCCCCGATGCTGTTGGGACCAGCACCAGATGCAGCAGCGCAACTGTCCACAGAGTATCCTGCATTGAAGTCTGTGTTCTTCAGACCCTTTGTGTTGGTCTACGGAACGCAGGGAGGAAAACATCAGCGGGAAATGTCGCTGCACCGAGCGAATCAGATTGCGATTCGCTTCTGGCGCAGAGCCAATGGCTACGTCCGAGTGATGGCAGATACTGAAGTAACGGAGTCCATCGAATCAGAGTTCAATTTAGTGATGTTGGGCAATCCAGAATCCAATTTAATGATCAAGAAGCTATTGCCTCACACGCCCCTTGAGTTCACGGAAAACGGACTACGCCTGGAGGGTAAAGAGTATGTTGGGGAATTGGCAGCTTCCATCATGTACCCTCATCCTGAATTCCCAGAGCGGATGCTGGCATTTTTTACAGGCACCACCACTGAAGCGGAGAAATCGAGCCTCCATTTCCTGCCAATCTACTCAGGATCAGGGACTCCGCACTACATCGTTTTTGATAAAACAGTTCGCCAATATGGATGGGGTGGAGTGCACAGTGCTGGTTTTTTTGATTTCAGAAGCCGACTTCCCTGAAGTTTTCAGTTTTCTATCTTTTCTTTTTTGAGTTCTACCACTTGTTCACAAAATCAACATCTGCGAATCCCCTAGTTCCTCGCAAGGTAGCCACTTGGCTACTGGTTGTCACCATGGGTTGTGGCACTGCTGGAATCACGATCATTTCGCCAGCACTCAGTTCGATCACCAAATACTTCAGTGTGGATGAAGCTGCTGCGCAGTCGCTGCTCTCAGGCTATTTCATCGCGATGGCAGTCTCTCAATTGATCTACGGACCACTCTCTGATCGTTATGGGCGTCGTCGTCCACTGCTGGTTGGCCTAGCTGGATTTGCCCTTGGAGGGCTTTTAGCTGCTTCGGCAGAATCTTTTGAGGTACTCGTCATCGCCCGCGTACTGCAGGGCCTGGGTGCTGCTTCGATAGCTTCGATCATACGTGCGATCATCAACGATTCATATGGTCGATTGGAAGCAGCCGGAGCCTTTGCAACAATCAGTGGGATCATGGTGATTGTACCAATCTTCAGTTTTGCCTTTGGTGGTTTGATCAGTGATCTGATTGGCTGGAAGGGGATCATGTTTGGGATCTTCTTCGCAGGCTTAATTCCGCTGGCATTGAATTTCATCTTTTTACCAGAAACCAACCTGCGGCCAATTCCACAAATTCGATTGGGTAGCCTTGCGCAGGATCATTTGATCCTGTTAACAAATCCGATGTTCCTAACGTTCATGCTTGCTTCCTCATTTTGCGTTGGAATTTTTTTCACGATGATTGGATTTGTTCCATTTGAATATCAGAGAATTGGCGTCGACAACACAGAAATTGGTTTTTGGTTTGTGTTGATTCCATGTGGATACACCTTGGGGAATTTGATTACAAAAAACTTTGTTCACCGTATTGGAATCGAGAGGATGTCGCAGATTGGTGGCTTGATTTCGATCATAGCAACCAGTGCATTGCTGCTGCCAAGCTTTTTGGGTTGGTACCATCCTGCTTTGATTGCGATTCCTTGCTTCTTATTTGGTTTCGCATCAGGTTTTGTAATCGCTAATGCGACCATGGGTGCGATTGCAGCGGCAGGAAAGCTGGGAGGAAGTGCATCAGGAATTGTTGGCGCGGGCCAAATGGGTTTTGGCATCTTCGGGGGGTCATTGGTGGTCAGTGTCGGAGGTTATGAGCATTTTGAGAGTGGAGTGCTGATCCTAATTGGATTGGCAGCCCTTTCCACGCTTTCCTCAACATTGGCCCAGCACTTTAGTAAAACTCTGCCGTTGGTAGAGCCTGTGGAACAGGAAGCGTCCTGAGATACACAGTAGAAGAGGGGCTGAGAGTGCGGAAAGATCCTCTCAGTTGGGAAGTGGAAAAGATGAGTAGAAAACCACTTCCCTGGAGGACACCACCCAAACCCCGGATCAAATGGGCCAGATGGATTGTCGGACAAGATGAGACCGATTCAGCTTTGGCGCTGCGGTATTGCCTTATCGCTTGGGTCCCACTGAAATCCAGTATAATCAGGACTTCGCTTTAAAAAATTGATGGAAGTCAAAAAAACTAAAATAGTTGCTCAAATTTGGGCCAGCATGCGTTTTTCCAAATTAGGATAACACCACCCCAAGGTTACACCACGGGCAATCAAGGATATCAGCAAGGCAGCCCACAGTCCGAACAACTCAAAGATCGGCACTAGAGCGACTAGAGCGATTCCATAGATCATCAGGCTGATAGCCATCATATTGCGCATGTCTCTGGTTTGCGTAGCTCCAATGAAGATTCCATCCAACATCCAAGATCCTACCCCGAAAATTGGCATTAGGCAGAGGAACGGGAGATACTTGACTGCAGTTCGCTGGACTTCTTCCGACTTGCTGAGCAACTCAATCGTCCAATTGCCAAACAAAGCAATCGCTAGTGTTAGTAGTAATGCGACTCCTACGGCCCAGTAACTCGTCATCAAAACACTCTGACGTAACCCCAACCGACTGCGCGTACCAATCGCCTGACCAACCAAGGTTTCGGCAGCAAAGGCAAACCCGTCCAAGGCAAACGCTGTAACCATCAGGAACTGCTCCAGCACATGTGTGGCGGCTAACTCAACTTCCCCGAAATCAGCAGCGACAAACAGGAAAGAGACAAAGATACACTGCAGCATCAAGGTGCGAAGTAGGATATCTCGATTGACATTCACCATCCGCATCACTAGGTGTCGATCAAACACTCTGGACCAATCACACCATTCTCTTCCCCGCCAGATGTCTCTACAAAGCAGCAACCCTAGTAGTAATGCGCTGATCTCAGAGAGAAAGCTGGCCCAGGCAACCCCCTGCACTCCCCAGCTCAAGCCCATCACAAACCAAAGATCTAACAAGATGTTGAGCCCATTCATCCAGAGTTGAAGCAACAACACCGAGCGGGTACGCTCTTGAGCAATTAGCCAGCCGTTTAATCCATAGAGTGCTATTGCCGCAGGAGCACTGAGTACCCGAATCTGCATGTACAATCGTGCTTGGGACTCCACCGCCTCCGTAGCAGGAGAGACCTGGAAGGCAAGCCAGAACAGAGGGATCTGTAAAGCAATGATCACTAGCCCACCGGCTCCACCAAGCAATAGTACTCTGGTCAGAATCGCGGTCACCTCGGCACTGTCTCGGGCGCCAAAGGCTTGCGAAGCCAGGCCCGTGGTACCCATTCTCAAAAAACCAAAAAACCAGTAAGTTGTACTCAGGATCAAGCCTCCCATCCCTACAGCAGCAATTGGGACGGGAGAATCGATTTGCCCGACTACTCCGGTATCCACCAAACTGAGTAAAGGTACGGTGATATTGGCTAGAACGATGGGGATGGCGATGTTGAGAATCCGCCGATGAGTAATCTGCATCCGTGCTTACTGAAGGATCTCCAAATGGAGTGGGATTGAATTATCTCTTTCTATGATTACAGCGATTGCTGGACTTGCAGCAAAAATCCTACAAAATTACTTATCCGCTTTTGTTGAAACTGCTTTCTGAACTGGAGAATTGAGATGATCGTCGATACTACTTGGCTGCAACAGAGAAAATTTGTTTCTACCTGCCCATCTGGCTTCAAACTGGAAATGGATGCCACAGAAAAGTACGGGGGCCGTGGAGAAGGCCTGACTCCAATGGAGTTGCTGCTGGCAGGTGTTGCCGGATGTATTGGGATCGACGTGACGATGATTCTCAACCGGCACCTCGATCAGATCAAGAAACTGCACATCCGCACAGAGGGAGTACGTTGTGAAGCATTACCCACCAAGTTTACCGAGATCAAGGTGACCTTTGATGTTGAAGGGGAGATTGATGCCCATAGAGTCTGGCGAGCAATTCGCTTGGGTCATCAAAAATATTGTGCGGTGTCTGCTTCACTAAACGCTGAAATGCAACATTTTCTAATCCTCAATGGGGAAATTCTTCCAGAGCCTCCTGAAGAACATAGTTCCTGAGTAAGGCAACCTGACCTTAGTCGGAGATTCCTTGATGGAAAATCTTAATTTCATCCAACTAACCGCAGGGTAATCATGGCCAACGCAGAAGATCTGAAAAAACTCACTAAATCCACAGCATGTCCCAATGGGGATTTGACTCATGCCAACCTACGTGGGGTGGATCTGAAAGGTGCTCAGCTCGTGGGTGCTAACTTGATGCGAGCTGACTTGGCAGAGAGCATTTTGTCAGAAGCAGACCTGCGTGGAGCCAATCTCGCTGGGGCCAATCTTCGAGGAACCAACCTTGAGTGGGCTGACTTACGGGGGTCAGATCTTGACGGAGCAGACTTCACTGATGCCAATTTGCGCGGAGCCTTTCTGGGAGGAGCCCGCATCTGCAATACTACGATGCCCGATGGGCGTATTAAGTTCACTGGATGCGCAAAGCGGCCCTTCCTGGAAGAGGATACAACCGCGTGAGCAGCGCTCGCTCTCCAGCAAAACTGATTCACCGGTGCTACAAGCAACTTCAGCCAGGACGGCACTTGATTTTGCTGGTGGGAGTACTGCTGCGGGCACTTCCGATCTGGTTCGTATTCACAACCTCCACCCATTCTTCCAGGACCCTTACTGAGGAGGGAATCCAGTGGTGGATTGGTGATCAGTTCCTGGAGAACTATGCCGCTTTGTGGTGGCAGGAGAGCGGCTTCCGTCGACAGGTAACTGTGCCAGGAATGCTGCTCAACAGTGCCATTCTTGGGCTTGGCTTCATGGTCGGCTCGCTGATCATCTCCATGACTGCTGCCTATGCCATTGTTTTCTTCCGTTTCCCCTTCGGTAGTTTCTGCTTTTGGATGATTTTCATCACTTTGCTCTTTCCCTTGGAGGCTCGAATCATACCTTCCTATCAGGTCGTGGCTCGGCTAAACATGTTGGATTCCTACAGTGGCCTGATTCTCCCCATGATCTCCTCAGCTACGGGAACCTTCTTTTTTCGTCAATTTTATCGATCTATTCCGGATGAGCTGTTGGAAGCCGCCAAACTTGATGGTTCAGGCCCCTGGCGTTTCTTTCTTGATATCCTATTGCCCCTGTCCAAAACAATGATTGCAGCTCTTGCGCTGATTTTGTTTGTGGTGGGTTGGAATCAATACCTCTGGCCCCTGATGATCACAACCAGCGAAAATTTTACCACCCTGATGCTTGGTATTCGGACGGCACGTGGTTACCAGGGATTTGCCATCGCAATTCTGGCGCTACTGCCACCCTTGCTAGTAGTCATCCTCTTTCAAAGACGCTTTGTCAAAGGATTGCTCGAAGTCTATAAGTGACGTAAAATTTGGTTAAAGCCAAGTCGATCAAAAATCTGTCACGTGATATTTACAAACAATTGCATTCTGAGTATATTTGGGAGCATTTTTGATCACGCCTACTGTAGGTAAGGAATGTCTGACTCACCCAATCCCCTAGAATCTGCAGAAAATTTTGCCCCGGAAAAGCGTAGCGGGAATAATCGACGACAGTTGTCCGACCGTCGTATTCAACATCAGGATCGTAGAGGAGAAGAGCGCAGAGTTGGTCCTCGAAGAGAGAATGACCAGAGTTCTGAATCTGAGACGGAAGAGACGTTTACAGGACCCGATTGGATGATGGAGGCCCTTCAGGAAGCAGAAAAGCGTCAGGCAGAGATGCCGGCGATGGCTCCTCCTCCAGTAGAAATTCCAAAGGAGGGAGAATCACGCAAGGACGTCATGACGGTTGAAGATGACGAGACCTTTCGCCGACGAAACCTGATCCTGATTGCCATCATTTTGGTACTGGTGGTTGCATTGCTGGCCGTGATTTTTTACTGACAAAGATCTCCTTCTCTTTCCTGGCTTGTGTTCTATGGCCACCAGCGTCTTTGATCTCTTCAAGATTGGAATTGGCCCCTCCAGTTCCCATACGGTGGGCCCAATGAAGGCAGCGGGCCTCTTCCTTCAGCACTTGCCTCCCTTTCAAGTCAACAGAGTCCAAGTCGATCTCTACGGTTCCCTTGGGCTCACCGGGAAGGGGCATGGTAGTGACAAGGCAGTCCTTCTTGGACTAGAAGGCGAACAGCCTGAGACCGTAGAAATCGATAGCATTCCCTTCCGTCTTCAGCAAATTGAGGTACAGCAACTACTCCAGTTGAATCAACAGCATCCAATCTCTTTTCATAAAAAGCAGGACCTGATCTTTCATCGAAAGCAGAATCTACCTCTTCACGAAAATGGTCTGCGTTTCCAAGCTTGGGATGTGGACGGACAGTTGCTGGTAGAGAAGACCTATTATTCGATTGGTGGAGGCTTTGTCCTGGAAGGAAAAGGGGATGTCTTGGAGGTTGTGGAGGACCAAACGGAGCTACCCTTTCCCTTCAAGAAAGCTTCCGAATTACTGGAAATTTCCCGGCAGCAACAATGTTCGATCAGTCAAATCGTTCTGGCGAATGAGCAGGTCTGGCATTCTACGGAAGAGATTTATCGACGTCTGCTAGAAATCTGGAAGGTGATGCAGGAGTGCGTACGATTGGGCTGTGTCAATGAAGGTGTACTACCTGGTGGGCTGAAGGTGAAACGTCGTGCCCCTAATCTTCATCGTAAATTACAGCAGGAAGAGGACCCTACGAACCTGATGGTCTGGGTCAACTTGTTCGCGTTAGCCGTTAATGAGGAAAACGCTGCGGGAGGACGGGTGGTGACGGCACCGACAAATGGAGCAGCAGGCATCATCCCGGCTGTACTGCACTACTTGATGCGCTTCACCAGCTACTACAGCGAGGAACAGGTAGTCCGTTTTCTGTTGACGGCTGCAGGCATCGGCATGCTCTACAAGGAGAATGCATCGATTTCTGGAGCTGCAGTGGGGTGTCAAGGAGAGGTCGGTAGTGCCTGTTCAATGGCAGCTGGTGCCTTGGCTGAATGCCTGGGAGGAACACCGGCCCAAGTAGAAAATGCCGCAGAGATCGCCATGGAGCACAATCTCGGATTGACCTGTGATCCGATCGGAGGACTGGTTCAGATTCCCTGCATCGAACGCAACGCCATAGCCGCGAACAAGGCGATTAATGCCGCACAACTGGCACTTAGAACGGATGGCCAACACCATGTCTCGCTGGACAAGGTGATCCGCACCATGTGGCAAACCGGTCGGGACATGGATTCCAAGTATAAGGAGACCGCTCGTGGTGGTCTCGCTGTCAATATCGTGGAGTGCTGACTTTCTCCCTCCTTTGCTAGTCTGTTTGTTTTCTTCAGAGCACTAGTAAAAGGACTACTTCCTGTTGTTCTAAAAAACTCTGAGGCCTGTGACCAATTTAGCCAAATGACCGCGGCTACCCAGTGGCCACTCTCCAAAAAGCGCAGGTGCGCTTATCGTAACGGATGGCAAATTCAACTCTCCAACGGTAAATTGAACTCCGGATTATCTCTCTTCAGTTTCTCAATGTCTTCTGCTCTACGTGCAGCTAGTCTTCGTTCTTCCTCCACCTTCATCTCCAGCTGGCGGCGATCCTCAATGGCTCGTCTTTGAATCTCCTGGTCACGCCTTGCGGCTGTTCTTCTTTCAATGGCGACAATGATATCTGTAAGCCTGCGATCTCCTCTGCGTCTCATAGTTCGTCTCTAGTTGGATGGACTGCTTCATTAGGATTTGATTTTGACATGTCAAACCTTCATCTACTCCATTTGAGTAGTAACAAGCAATTGAGGAAAATCGCCAATTGAAGCCTTTGATATCTGATTATGGTTTTGTTGTCGAGCATGATGAATTGCTGTTTGTTAACACCAACAAAATGAATAAACCTGCGATAATTCAGTTTGCTTATCTTTGTAACAAGATGGATAGCTGAAAAAGCTTCACAATTGCTCTAATAGCAATTGAGCAGCAGGATTCGTCAGAAATTTGTGAATTTGGCGATTTACGCTTACCCTAATTGACTTTCAAAGATATTGCGTTCCCTTTCTGATCTACTGAGGATTGTCTGATGAAACAAGGGCTAAAATTGATTGTGTGGTGTTGGATCTGCTTCGGCGCAGTCGAGTTGCTGGCAGTGGAGTCGATTCACCTTGGGCCTCGTCCCTTCTTCTTGGTGGAGAATATGGACGAGAGCCCATTGAAAGAGAAATTGAGTCAATGCTCAGAGAAATCGGTAAGCAAGCGAGATTTTTCCATCGGGCATCGTGGAGCTGCTCTGCAGTTTCCCGAGCACACACGTGAATCCTATTTGGCAGCAGCACGGATGGGTGCTGGCATCATAGAATGTGACGTGACCTTCACCAAGGATCGCCATTTGGTTTGTCGGCATTCACAAGCAGATTTGCATACGACCACCGATATTTTGGCCCATCCTGATTTGGCGGCCAAGTGTACAGTGCCTTTCGAACCTGGAGATCAAGCCAGTGGTAAGAAAGCCAAGGTAGAATGCCGTACGTCCGATCTAAGCTTGGCTGAATTTAAGCGCCTACAAGGAAAGATGGATGCAGCCAATCCATTTGCCAGCACTCCAGAAGAATACATGGGAGGAACCGCCAACTGGCGTACAGACCTCTATGCGACGCGAGGTACCTTGATGACCCATGCCGAGAGCATTGAGTTATTCAAGGAACTTGGTGTGAAGTTCACCCCAGAGTTGAAGTCAGCCAAGGAGGAGATGCCCTACGAAGGTGAGTTCAGCCAGCAGGATTATGCCCAAAAGCTGATTGAGGAATACAAAGCTGCTGGGGTCGCACCTAATGATGTGTTCCCTCAGTCCTTTAGCCTGGATGATGTTCTTTACTGGATTGAGAAGGAACCAGAGTTTGGCAAGCAGGCGGTCTATCTAGATGGTCGGACTTATCGTCCCAGCTTTCGCTCGTCGCTAGAGGATATGCAAGAGTTAGCAGAGCAGGGAGTACGTATTCTGGCACCGCCTATTTACGCTTTGCTTGATCTGGATGGTGGAAAAATCGTTCCTTCAACGTATGCACGTCAGGCTCGGCAGGCAGGGATTGATTTGATCACTTGGACGCTGGAGCGCTCCGGACCGTTAACTGGAGGTGGTGGTTGGTACTATCAAACGGTGAAGGAAGTGATCAACAATGATGGGGACATGATGCAGGTGTTAGACGTGCTCGCACAGCAGGTTGGAGTGATCGGAGTCTTCAGTGATTGGCCGGCAACAACAACGTACTACGCTAATTGCATGAACCTGCCATAGTTGCCCAACTCGCTGATTTCTCTAGGCAAGAGAGATTTTGGTGTTACCCCTGGGGGGAGTCTTCAAAAAGATTTCCCCCAATTCCATCCGCTTTTCTTCTCAGCAATCCCGAACTGTTATTTCGCCATCTGGTAGAATCGTTCCACAGAGCTTTGCGTAGTTCAGATCAGTTCCCTCCATCTTGACGTTAGTGAGGTTGGTACGCCGCATCTTGACTTCACGCAGGTCGGCAGCGTTGAGGTTCACCCCGGTTAAATTGGCTTCATCCAAATTAGCTTCGAACAAAACGGCTCCGCTGAGATCGGCTCCTTCCATACGAGAATCTCGCAAGCTCGCTTCCTCCAGAGAAGTCCCTCGAAGCTTGGCGCTTCTCAGGTTTGAATTCCACAGTTCTGCTCCCCGAAGGTTTGCTCCCACCAGTCGAGCGCCCTCCAAATCTGTTTCTTCCAAGTTCGCATCCAATAGGTCTGCCCCACTGAAATCTGCCTCGGTCAACTTGGCTCCCCGCAGTCGGGCTCGGCGTAGGTCGGTTCCGCGCAATCTTGCCCCTTGGAGATTGGAAAAACTCAGGTCACTGCCTTCGAGACTCATTCCACTAAGATCAGCTCCAACCAGGTTACAGCCTGGGCAGTCCTTGTTCTCCATCAACTTCACGAGATCATCTTGATCTAGAGCTAAGGGTTGTTGAAGGAAGCTGCTCTGGCAAGCTCCCAAACTGACACTGATGATGCCAAAGCAACTGAGGATCAGTGGGCAAATTCTGTATTGCCAACTGCTAGTGACGACCATTGGCGCACCTCCTTCCCATTGAATCTTGCAAGTCTCTCAAATGAATTTGTTTTATTGTCATGATGATGACTGAGGAGTGCAGAACCGTCAATGGATTCCAATCAATAAACTGTTGAAATGACTTTGTACAGATTGGGACAAGGGGTGGTATTTGACGAAAATTCCTGTTACACCTGCGCTTTATTTACAAGACACTACGATAGTAGCTGACAAAAAAAGGTACGCATGAACTTTCGCATTGATGCCCTGCAGTACGCCAACTGGTCCGAGAAGATCTTTCGTCAACTCCGCGAAGGCCGACTGGATGGGATCCACGTGACGATCACCTACCACGAAAATTTTCGGGAAACCGTGCTGGTGATGGAATCTTGGAATCGCTGGTTTGAGCGCTACCCAGATTTGATTTTCCAGGGATTTGACGCAGGTGATTTGGAGAAGGCCCAACAGAGTAATCGAACAGCAATCTTCTTTGGATCACAGAATCCTAGTTGCATGGAAGACGACATCGGTCTGGTGGAGATTCTCCATCGCTTGGGTCTGCGCTTCATGCAGCTTAGTTACAATAACCAGTCCCTGCTGGCGACCGGTTGCTATGAGCAGGAAGATCCTGGATTGACGCGGATGGGACGTGAAGTGATCAAAGAAATGAACCGGATGGGTCTGGTGATCGACATGAGTCACTCCGCGGAGCGTTCAACTCTGGAAGCGATTGAACTTTCCAGCCGACCTATCGCCATTACGCATGCCAATCCAACCTTTTGGCATCCGGCACTGCGTAACAAGTCAGATCAGGTATTACGCTCTCTCGGTGAATCTGGTGGGATGCTTGGTTTCTCACTTTATCCACATCATTTGAAAGAAGGTACCAACTGTACAAGAAGATCCTTCTGCGAAATGGTGGCCCAGACTGCTGAGTTGATGGGGGTGAACCAGATAGGGATAGGCTCAGACCTTTGTCAGGATCAACCAGACGAGATTGTAGAGTGGATGCGCAACGGACGCTGGACTAAATCCTTGGATTACGGGGAAGGAAGCGCAAAGGTCCCTGGGTTTCCACCAATGCCCGAATGGTACCCAGACAACCGAGCTTTTGGCAGCTTGGCAGATGGCTTGCGGGAGGTAGGCTTTACGGAGGTCGAAGTCGCTGGCATTTTAGGAAACAACTGGGCACGGTTTTTTGCCGAGAGCTTCTCTACAAGAACGGAGGACGTCACGTGAAGCCAATCGAGCAACCAGTTCCGGCAAGATTTTATCGCTCTCCCGAACAGGTGATGCGCCTTGCACGAATGGGCTGTAGTCACCCAACACGTCTCTCCTTTCTTCGCCAATTGCTGCGACGTCTAAAGAAAGAAAATTGGAGCTTTGACCGTCCAGTCTGGCAGATCAACCGGCAAGGGGTCGGCCACGCCGTTTACCGAGCGCAAGGTCCTGAGCGCTGTTATAGCTTGGTGGCCTTCGCGCATGATCTTCCAGAGGAGATGCGCTCAGATAGGGTGATTGCAACTGCTTGGGATGCCACGTTCACTCTATTTGATGGCAATCCCAGCGCTGCTGACATCGAACGGTTAGAGCGCAATGTTCCTCTCCAAGAAGCAGGACGTATTTCAGCAAAGGAGCTATCGCTGAGTCGGGCTAATCGATCCGTACGGCTCTTTGAGTATGTGGTGAAAGAATTGGCTCAGGGGCGTCAGCCCGAGCGAAGTCGTCTGGAGCAGACGGGTTACCTGATGCGTACTACGGCCGTCTATGGGACCGGTAAGTTTGGTGCAGCTGATCGGAGTACTTTGGTAGGTCGGCCAGAGATGCAAGCACCTTTTCAAGCAGAAATGCTCTCTGTCTGGCTGACCCGAGCGTTCACAATAGATCTTGTCGATCATTTGGCTGCAGAGCAAGGAGGAGTGAAGGCAGTGAAGCTTGATCCTACATTACGCAGGTTGTTGGGAGTGGGTAACTCGACTGGTTTGGGCATGGCTCCTTTCCTAGTGCGTCATCCGGTGCTGATTCATCATTGGTTTGCGGCTCGTGAAGAGGCGCTTGCTCGGGTACGTTCTCAACCCAATTTAACTCTGGCAACGCTTGATCAATTTTGTGAAGCACTCAAGGCAGCACAAGAAAATGCGATGCGGTGGCAAAGTGAACATCCACTGCAGGTAACTAAGTTGAAGGAACTTCGAAAAGGCTTGAGGAAGCTGCAGACATTTGTTCATGAAGAGTGGGATTCATCGCAAAAATAC
>WTIF01000136.1:12283-16892 GCA_011522845.1 Deltaproteobacteria bacterium | reverse complement strand
TTATTTTTTTCATGAAAATAAAATATAAGTTTAAATTCTGGTAAACCATTGATTAGTTTTATATTCCCACTATTTTCCAATACACTTCAGCAACCTGATCTAGATGTTTTCCCATTAGATTTTCAGCTAAGTCTGCATTTCTATTGATAATTGCTTCAGCAATTTCCTCGTGAGCCTGGTACGCAATTTTATTTTCACCTGGTGAACTTAAAGCAGTGTGCCTCTGTTCTATTAGCCACTCAGAAATAGCAGCGTGAATCCCTGTAAAGATTGTATTTTGGGGTATCACTGCTAAGACATAGTGAAAATCCACATCTGTTTGAGCAAATAGTTTAGAGTTGTTCATTGAATCCTTATTGACCTGCAAAGCTTTGGTTAGCAACTGAAGGTCATCTTTTGTCGCATATTGTGCTGCATATCTCGCTAGACCACACTCAAAGAATTTTCTAGCTGCTTGAAAGTTCTGAACACCCTCTGGATGTGCTAACCAGTGACGTGCTGCTGTCGACAAAGACTCAACAATATGTTCTGCAGTCGGTTCAATAACTCGAGTTCGCCCTCCCCCACTCACGGAAACAAATCCTTCCTTCTGTAGCGTAAGTATAGCTTCGCGAATTGCTGGTCTTCCCACTCCATAAATTTCCATCAGTTCTCTCTCTGATGGTAAAGAGTCCCCTGGCCGAATCTCCCCCGAATGAATTAGCTGTTGAATTCGCTCAACAACCTCTTCGTAAAGTCGTTTCCTTTTTATATGATTTTTTTTCAGCGGTATACTTGTCATACCAGTTCTTTTATTCCAGTCCGCTAGATTGTCAAGGATTTTGTAAAACAAAAATAATTTAGTGAGCCCTAAAATTTTCTTCAAATTTAGGCATTTTTATTTCTCAAAGATGAACAGTCTTCGAGAACAACTGCATGATAACAACTCCTCCGATGATCATTGCCATGCCAATGATAGCTGGCCAGTCAGGAACCTGCTTGTAGAGAAAAATCGAAATGACGGTGACCAGCACAATCCCAATACCGGACCAGGTAGCATAAGCGATCCCCACAGGAATCACCTTCAGCGAGAGGGTCAAGAAGTAGAAGGCAGCACCATAGCCTAGCACCACGATCATGCTGGGCCAGAGCTTGGTGAAGTCTTCTGTAGCTTTGAGGAAACTGGTCCCGATCACTTCACCCAAGACCGCCAGCGCCAGATAAAAGTAGTGCATGATTTGAAATTATCCTTGCTTGCTAGCGATCCAAGTGACGGTAGCTTCACGGGCCTCTCGCAGAGTTTCTGCCACCGCAGGGACTTGCCAAAGAGCCTGCTGCCACTCTTGCAGTTGTGAAGGTAGATCCCAGGTCATCCCAAAACACTCCCACATCAACTCTCCCAGTAAAAGTGTTGGGGCGTACCCTACATCGGCAAGGGACATCTCTGCAGTCAGCAAGAACGGTTGGGGATCTGCCAAGTCTGCCAGCATGTTAAGCTGCTTTTGCAGTTCAGCAGCCTTGTTCTGCAAGACCTCTGTGTTTCGAGTTTGTGGAGAGACTTGCCCAAACAAGGAGCGAATAATTGGCTCTACTGCCAGATCATGATGCCGGGAGAGTTGACGGAGTTGCGCTCTCTTTTTTGGATCTCCCGGAAGCATGACCGGATTCGGATACTGTTCCTCCAAGTATTCATTGATCGCCTCAGATTCTGAAAGCACTAACTCTCCATCGACAAGTCCAGGTATTTTTCCAGTCGGCACGACAAGCTTGTATTCTGGAGAACCATAGCCATTGGGCGGAGGGATAATCTGATGGGGAATCTGTTTATGCCGCAGTACGATAGCTACCTTACTGCAAAAATTACTAATTGGGAGGGCGTAGAGAATCATGAATTTCCAAGTTGATTGGGTGGAGGCAACGGACGTCTATCAACAACACTTGTTCCTTCTGAAAAACGGGTTCAATCTTGTGAAAGAACCATAAGAGTCTTATTTGGCAGATTGTTGCTTTTGGATTTTTCGTGCAAGAGAGAAATGCGTTTTCACCCTGATTTTCAATAATTCTTTGGTAATGGGCTGCGACTATGAGTAAGAATTCAGTCTTTGGAGGTGGTTTTGAACAAGCTCGGATTCAGACCAGAGGAGCGGAAATCAACCTTGTTCACGGGGGTGCCGGCAAGCCCTTGCTGCTGCTACACGGCTATCCACAAACTCACATGATGTGGCATCGGGTAGCGCCAAGACTAGCTGAAGAATACCACGTGATTTGCGCGGATTTGCGTGGATACGGTGATAGTTCCAAACCAAAGTCTACCCCGGATCATGCACCTTATTCGAAGCGTGAAATGGCCAAGGATATGGTCGAAGTCATGAGAGAGTTCGGATACGAGCAGTTCGCGGTAGCAGGACATGACCGTGGAGCTCGGGTGCTGCACCGGATGATCCTCGACCATCCCGAACGAGTGGAGAAGGCCTGTGTGATGGACATTGCTCCGACTCATCATATGTTCAAGACGACTGATCAGGAGTTTGCTACTGGTTACTACCATTGGTTTTTTCTGATTCAACCAAATGGTCTGCCAGAACACCTGATTGGAGGAGATCCGGAATACTATCTCACGGAGAAGATGGGCCGCTGGAGTGCTCCTGAATCGATATTTGCCCCAGAAGCCTTTGCAGAGTATCTGCGATGTTTTCAGAATCCTGAAACGATTCACGCTTCCTGTGAGGACTACCGGGCTGCTGCCAGTATTGACCTGGAGCATGATGCAGAAGATCTCAACCGTAAAATTGAGTGTCCATTGCTTGTGCTTTGGGGAGATCAGGGCTTAGTCCACCGAAAGTACGATGTGCTCTCAGTCTGGCGTGAACGAGCTAGCAATGTTAGCGGAAAATCCTTGAATTGTGGACACTACCTCCCCGAAGAATCTCCTGAGCAGGTTCTTGAAGAACTGCTTCTTTTTCTACGTTCCTGATCCGGCTTTCGCTTCTAAGTTATTCTCTATTTACTTCCGGAAGGAACCTACTCGCCCATGAACCTCTTTGCTCCTCCTGTACGGACCCCATCACTACCAGAATTTGTTGGCTTGATGGCCCTGATGCAATCGCTAGTCGCTTTGACTATTGACGCTATGATTCCCGCGTTGCAGGAGTTGGGGGTCACTTTAGAAATTGCTCATCCCAATGACGCACAACTCGTGATTGGCTTATTGTTTCTTGGCCTGGCACTAGGACAACTTTTGTTCGGTCCGCTCTCTGACAGTATTGGACGTAAACCGGCCATCCAATTGGGGATCGGGTTGTTCAGTATTGGTTGTTTCCTCTCAGTTTTTGCGACCAATTTTACAATGATGCTTCTCGGCCGGGTATTGCAGGGAGTCGGCTTGGCAGGACCTCGCATCGTCAGTATCGCTTTAATCCGCGACCTTTATGTGGGGGATTCCATGGCGAAGGTGATGTCCTTTGTGATGTCGGTCTTCATTCTTGTACCAGCGATTGCCCCAGCGGTTGGGCAGGGGATCCTACATATTTGGAATTGGCAGGCGATCTTTGGGCTGTTTCTAGGACTAGGCGCCGTTGTGGCAATCTGGTTTGGAATGCGTCAACCTGAGACTCTGAAGCTGGAGAAGCGAATTCCCTTCACTCCCCAACGATTGAGGGCAAGTGTTCGGGAAGTTTGCCTGAATCGACATGCTTTTGGGCATACGATTGCCGCCGGTTTGATCTTTGGTCCTTTTGCCGCCTATCTCTCGATGGCCCAGCAGATTCTCCAAATTCAGTATGAACTTGGGGAAGACTTTCCACTGTACTTCGCCTTGCTGGCACTTTCGATTGGAGCCGCGTTCTTTGCTAACTCCCGCTTGGTAGTACGCTATGGAATGCGCCGGATGATTGCGGTTGCTTGCCCAGCGATCTCCATTTGGAGCCTGTTCTGCTTGGGAATCGTGTGGCTGAATGATGGGCAGCTCTCTTTATTGCTGTTGATCCTGTATCTGCAGGTAACTTTCTTCTGCATGGGCATTCTCTTTGGCAATCTAAACGCCATGGCCATGCAGACACTTGGTCACATCGCAGGAATCGGAGCTGCGATTGTGGGCTTTCTCTCCACGACGATCGGGGTCGCGTTTGGTTATGTGATTGGGCAACTTTATGAACAGTCGATTTCCCCTTTGGTCATCGGCTATATTCTTGGCAGTGTGCTCTCAATTCTGGCAATTCGCTGGGCCAATCAAGGTGGTATCCCTACAACAAGTGAGGAACTCACTCCGGCAAAGTGAAACTCTATTTGTACGTCGCTGACTGAGAAGTTCTAGATATTGTTTGACAGATTCCAGTTGACTTTCCCTTCTGATCCTCCTAGAAACAGAATGTCTGTTGTATGAATTTTTTTGAATACTCAAATTTATTAAAGAGGAGGGGGATCATGAAGAATCTTATCAAAATCGCACTGTTGGGAATGGGACTGATATTGGCGATGTGGTCAACTGCCTTGGGTTATGGCAAGCAGAAGGCTGTGTATCATATCAATGGAGACAATCCCCAACAAAACAGAGGTGCCTTGGTCAATATCCAGAATCATATCAATGCTGTGGGGGCAGATAATATGGATATCCGTGTGGTTTTACACGGAA
>WTIF01000136.1:0-12183 GCA_011522845.1 Deltaproteobacteria bacterium | reverse complement strand
CATATCAATGCTGTGGGGGCAGATAATATGGATATCCGTGTGGTTTTACACGGAAATGGCTTGGCCGTCTTAATGTATCCGGATGAAGTGGAAGGCACCAAGATGAAGCGTGGTAATGCGACTGAAGAGATGCAGACTCGAATCACTGGCCTGAAGAATCAAGGGGTGCGGTTTCACGTTTGCGCTAATACCCTGAAGGGACGCAACATCAGTCTGGAAGAAGATCTCTATGATGCTACTCAGGATGATGTGGTTCCCAGTGGGGTTGCTGAACTCTCCAACTTGCAGATTCAGGGTTATACCTACATCAAGCCCTGATTCTGTTGCCGAAAGACAACTCTTCTGCTTTGCTGGCTGCTCTCACGGAGCAGCCTTCTCCAGACTGTCTCCCTCTACTGCTTCCCTAAAATCTTACCTTTGGAAAAGCCACAATAGTACTGACAGAGTGATCGGAGAGATGAGCGTGGTGATCAACATCGCATTGCTGGCAAGAGCAACGTTGACTTGGTAGCGGGAAGCGAACAGGTAGGGAGTGACACCAACGGGCTGTGCTGCAATCAGAATTGCGACTTGTACCCATAGTCCATACTCCAGTTGAAATACTACTATAGCCAAGGTGGCTACAATCAGCGGTTGGAGAAGCAGCTTGGCAATCACCACCATTCCCATGTCCTTCCAGCGCCCTGCAATCTGAAATCGAGTCAGTGTTGCGCCCAGAGCAAACAGGGAGCAAGGAGTGACCGCATTTCCCATCAGCTCGGCGACCGGATCAAGTGCTGCCGGTAGTCTCAGGTCGAGTAGATTCATCACGATGCCTGAGACCAGACTCAAGATGATCGGGTTGGTAGCAATACCACGCAAAGCATTTCTACCCACCTTGGCCAGAGAGGCATTCCTCCCCTTGGCAACTTCCATCAGCGTAGTGATCACTGGCAGGAGCAAGGTCGAGTGCAAGCTGATGATCAGGAACAAGGGAACCGTTGCCTCTTCTCCAAAAGCCATCAACACGATGGGGATGCCCAGCAGAACAGTATTTGGAAAAGTACTGGTGAAGCCATGCATGGCACTTTCTCCAAAATCTCGTCGTAGCAAATTCCGACAACTTAGAAGGCCTAACGTCAATACGCTAAACGAGGCTCCATAGTATGAGAAGAGAAAGGCCCAAGGTACTTGCTCTGGCAACGAGGAACGGGAGATGGTCTGCACCAACATCACCGGAACAGCAAAGTGGTAGGTGAAGTCACTCAGGCCATCGACTGTGGATTCCTTGACCCAGTTCAGTTTAGATGCCCCATAGCCCATACCGATGATGGCAAAGACTGGAAAGATGACGTCAAAGATGGGGTTCAATAGCGCAACCTAAAGAAGATATGCCTGAAGGAAGGACTCGTCGACTTTATGAGTAGAGAGCTTTCAACACATGGTTGCTTGGAGAGTAGACAACAATCAGAGAATGTACAAAAGGATCTAGACGTTCTGGGTAAGTGTTTTCCCTTCTGCATTGAAAAGATGGAGATGTTCAGGCAGAAACCGCATGCGGACACTGGTTTCTTCTTCTAGGCGAGCGTTGCCCGTCTGCCGTACCAAGACTGTAGTTCCTGCTTCCAAGTCCACATGCACAAAACTGTCAGCGCCAAGACGTTCCACCACGGCGACCTTCCCACGAACGGGACCTTCTTCATCAAACTCAATGTGCTCAGGGCGAATGCCCACTTGGACAGTTCCTTCTACTTTGCCCGTCAGGTTTCGATGTGTCTTCAACACAGAGCCGTCTTCCAATTGACACTGCCCTTCCACGGATCCTTTGCCACTGAGAATGTTCATCATGGGGGAACCAATGAAGGTCGCCACAAAAAGGTTTGCAGGATTCTCGTAGAGTTCTAATGGGGGACCAATTTGTTCAATTTGCCCCTCTGAGAAGACAACAATCCGGTGGGCCAGGGTCATAGCTTCCACCTGGTCATGGGTGACATAGATCATCGTGCTGCGAAGGCGTCGGTGCAGACGCGCAATTTCCACTCGCATCTGTACCCGTAGGGCTGCGTCCAAATTGGAAAGGGGTTCATCAAAGAGGAAAGCCAGAGGAGCCCTCACAATCGAACGCCCAATGGCCACCCGTTGACGTTGACCACCCGATAGCTCCTTGGGTAAGCGATCTAGCAAGGGTTCCAGCTGCAACACATTGGCTGCTTCCTGAACAGCAGCAGCAACCTGCTCCTTTGGTTCCCCAGCCATTTTCAGGGGAAAGCCCATGTTTTCACGTACTGTCTTGTGGGGATAGAGGGCGTAGGATTGGAAGACCATTGAGAGGCTGCGTTCTGCAGGGGGCAATCCGGTGACATCTTGATCTCCGATGATGATCTGTCCCTCAGTTGCTTCTTCCAGGCCACCGATCAAGCGGAGCATGGTAGACTTACCACATCCAGAGGGGCCCACGAAGACGACGAATTCACGGTCTTCAATTTCAAGATCAACTCCCCTTATGACCTCCACCTCGCCAAAACTTTTGTGTACGCCCCGCAACACAATTCCTGCCATAAAGCCTCAATAGAATCGATTCAAGATAGTCATTTTGAATTTTTTCATGAACCTCAACCTTTCACGCTACCTGCCGTCAATCCTTTGACCAGGAAGCGTTCGGCCCAGAGGAACAGAATCAAAATAGGTACAGTGGAGATCACAGCTCCAGCCATCAGGTGCTGCCGGGGGACTTCTGAAGAATTTAAGGAAACAACTCCTCGAGGGAGCGTGAAGATACTTGGATCGTCCAGAAACATGAAGGCGAACAAAAATTCATTCCAGGCAATCATAAA
The DNA here is from genome assembly GCA_011522845.1 of Deltaproteobacteria bacterium. Lineage (GTDB taxonomy): Bacteria > SAR324 > SAR324 > SAR324 > NAC60-12 > JCVI-SCAAA005. Next base: position 9,370 of record WTIF01000136.1, on the reverse strand, counting down.
CACGTATAGCCCCACTGAAGCCAGCGCCGGTATGCTCAAGGGCATGGTCACCTGTCGGATAGCGACCATGCGTGAACAGCCGTCCATCAAGGCGGCTTCTTCCAACTCTGGTGGAATGCCACGAAAGTAGCCTTGTAGCATGTATAGTGCTACAGGTAGCGTGGTTGCAGGGTAAACGATCAATAGCCCCATCAAGCTATTCCGCAGGCCCAATTGGGAAAAAATCACATATAGCGGAATGACCAGTACAATCGCTGGAACCAGATAGATTAGCAGGATTGAGCGGGAGAGCACTTTGCGTCCTTCGAAGCGCAAGCGAGCGACAGCGTAGGCGCCCGGTATGGCAAACAGCAACGTCAGTGCAACGGTGGCCAGTGAAACAATCGCAGAAACCCCAATGTAGCGGCCAAAGTTGAAATCTCTAAACAGTTCAATGTAGGAACGAAATATCGCCCAGCCTTCCTGTCTCCAATTGGGCATCAAATCCAGTGGATTCATCAAGAGAGCCTGTTGTGACTTCAAGCTTGTCATCAGCATCACATAGAATGGCAGCACGACGAGTACCGTGAAGAAGACAAAGCCAAATACCTGAAGGCTTGACAAGATGCACAGCTCCCAGCGTCGTCGATTGAGAACACCTGGACCCAATGTGCGAAAACTGAAGACCAGCACCATCACCAGCAGTAAAGATCCCAGCAGAGCTCCCAGACTTTGCAGCAGCAGATCTGCTTCCGGATTTTGAAAGGGAGTATCAGCAGCCAGCAAGTGGAAGAGTAAAGAGATGCCAAGTGCGAAGCCAGCAATCAATCCGCGCGTCCGACGCCTTATAGGAATCAGACCCCACATTCCAGCAATCAACCCACAAATCGTGATCTGGACACTGCTGGGCATTAGTCCTGTTCCTTCTAACAGTGATAATCCAGCGGCTAGTAGCGCAAAAATCACGAAAGCCCAGATGACTCCAAGTCCCAAGCTTGTGAACAGCAGAGTCTGCCACTGACGAGCGGTCACAAACCCTCCTCTGCGGGCAAACTACGAAAATAAGCCAGAGCAAATAGTCCCAGCAACAGCGAGATGACAACTGCCACAGCGCAGCCAGCCCCAAGATTGTTGATTGCAAAGGCTTGCTCATAAACGCTAACGGTCAAGGTGCGGGTGCCGGCTGCCCCACCAGTCAGGAGAAAGATGTCGTCAAACTTGTTGAAGGTCCAAATGAAGCGTAACAAAAACAGGACAGCCAGGATTCCGGCTAATTGAGGTAACCAGAGTTCTCTAAATTTTTGAAAAGGTGTGGCCCCATCCATCTCTGCAGCCTCAAACATATCTTGCGGGACAGATTGCATCCTGGCCAGGATGAAGAGAAAAGAAAGCGGGAAATAGCGCCAAACTTCGAAGGCAATGACCATCAACAAAGCTAGAGGGACGGGGAGATTCAGTCCAAAAAGTTCTACTTCAGTCCAGCGAATCCCAAAGAAATTGATCGGGGTCTCTATGGCCCCCATTTGAAGGAGTAGAGCATTCAGGGCCCCTGAATTTGGATCCAGCAGCACCAGCCAAGTGAAGGCCATGGCGATCACCGGCGCTACGTAGGGAAAGAGGAAAAGCCCGCGAAAAATCATTCGGCCGGGGAAAGAGAGGTTGAGCAATTGGGCTGCAAATAGTCCGACAACAATTGCCCCCAGTGTCCCCAGGACTGTATAGGCGAAGGTCACCAGCAAAATGGCTTCAAACTCGCGCATCGCAAAGACATCCGAAAAGTTCTCTAACGTAAAGTTGCTGCTCAGCAGCTTGTTGGAACTCTCGCCGGTAATGGTCGGTTGGGTCTTACCAGGATCCTCTCTCTCAATGAGCCACCCCTCTGCAACCTGTGCTTCTAAGCGTAATTTTTCATTTTGTGCTGGCTCCCAGTCCCCCAACTCACAGCGTAGTTCACGTCCAGCCAGTTTACATCGGGAGTCCAGGTCTGTGATCTCAAGTCCGCTGGGTAGGGTGTCTTCCAAGACAACCTGACGCACCCATTCTGTTTGGGAAGAATTTCTCAAGCGATATTCTAGGCGGAAGCTATCTCCAGCAGCCTGAATATTTTTTAGACCCCGAGTGCGCTCTCGGACAAAGATTTCAGGGGGACGGAGATCTGCGAGGGTAACAGGCTTGAAGCTGATCCAGAACGTTGCCAGCAGCGGGAAGAGAACAATTGCAAATACAATCAGAACGGTGGGGAGCAACAACCCCAAGGCGAGGCGTTGCTCCCTTCGGGCCAGAGGCCCGAGCTTGGATTTACTCAGTACTGACACAGGGTCATTTCTCGATGGGTCAGTTGATCTGAGCCAATTCCTGGTTCATGAGCTGAACAGTTGCTGTGGCACTGCGCTCACCGTCAATGAACTCTCGTACCAAGCGGTTGAGCACTTTGGCATTGACGATCTTGGAGGCCAAAGCTAGCTGCCCCTCGCGAACACCCCAGCGGTTGGCGGTCTCCAGACCGGCTGCAATTGAAGAAATGACTTCTGCAGGATAGAGGTCTGCCAAGGGTGCTTTACGGTCTACCCCCACGGGTAACTTGGACCAGGCATCCAGGTAAAGCTCTGGATTCTTGGAATCACCACGGCGAACTGGGAATTTGCCTTCTGGGGCGATGCTCAATGTGCGCACATAGCCATCTGTCATGCTGAAGCGAACGAAGTCCATCGCGTTGTCAGTGTCAGCATCTGCAGTGATGCCAAAGTAGCGAATATCAGCCCAGGCGGCACCGTCAGGATTGGACGGACCAGCCAATGTAGTGATTACACCTGTTTTAGAGGCCAGTTCCTTACTGGTGGGGTCACTGTTGATGGTTGGTGGAGCGCTGTCACGTAGCCCCGCCAATTCATCGAGAATGAAGGGAGACCAGATGATCATTGCTGCTTCACCAGCGAAGTACATTGCTCGGGACTGTTGCCAATACAACTCTCCTTCTGGCGAGGCATCCTGAATTTTTTTGTAAAAATTTAGGACCTCAACAGTGGCCTTCTCATCAAGCTCCTGCAGTCCTTGTTGATTGACAGGGCTCACCCCATTGGACAGGAAAACGTGCTCTAGCACCTGACTCATGAAGGCTTCATCAATCTTGTTCGGCGCCACAAAGCCATACATCGAAGGTGGGTTGTGCAGTTTTTCAAGAGCCGCCTCGATGTTGGCATAGCTATTTGGTGGTTGCAGACCATGAGCCTCGAAGAGATCTTTGCGGTAGACTACCAGTTGTGTCCAGCCGTCGACTGGGACAGAGGCATAACCACCACGAATTGCGGCCATGTCCAGAGCGCCTGGGGAGAACGTGCTAGCTCGCAGGCCATAGATGACCTCAGTCGCAGCTTCTGTATCCAACAACCCCGATTCTGCCCAAGGTAGAGCATACTGTAGCGGGTGATAGATTACATCTGGTAGATCACCAGCGGCAAAAGCAGCAGTCGCTCGGGTCCCCAAATCTTTTTCTGAAATGGGAATTACCTCAACACTCACCCCTGTCTGACTTTTGAAATCGGCTGCCATCTGCTCTTGCTTGGCCAGTCGATCTGGTTGTTCTTCAGTGGTCCAAAAGCGCAGGCTCTGGGCGAAGACTTCTCCACTGAGTAAAAAGGTTCCTGCCAAGATTGCCAGGGCACTTTGGCTCCCTCTGCGAATCCATGTTTTCATCATGTTACTCTCTCAAGAGGTGTTAAGGGTCAACTTCGACCCAGTCAGAGATCTCTCCGCTATACTCCTGAATGATTACGGAGAGCACGATTGTTCGTTGCTTGGTCAACGAAGCACGAACAGAGAATTAGAGCCCAATGGCTCTAAGACGTCATCAGCCACTTGTCAGTTTCTCAACGATTTTTCAGTCATTCTGTGAAGTTTCTCCTGAGATGACAGCAGCCGCTTACGATTACGGATGAAAGTCGCCAATTCACTGGAGTTGAAACGGACTGGGCCATCAGAGCCACGCTCTAGCAACGCGGCCATGGTCAGCGTCCCAGTGACCTTCGCCCCTTTCTCATGGATCAGCTGCATCAACTTGACTCCACACTGAAAACCAGCCTCATATTGATCCACTTCAAAGGTAGTCAAACTTGGTTCGCTGAATTCTCCCTCGGGGATCCCCTCGTATCCGATCACCGAAACATGCTCACCCGGGATCAACTCCAGTTGCTTGATTGCCCGAATCACCCCAAGCGCAGAGAGGTCCAGGGCACACAGGAAACCCGTTGGAGGTTGTGATGATTGCAACAATCTCAACGCACACTCCAACCCATCTGCGACGGTAGTAATGTTCTCAAAAACTTGTAGTTGGACTTCTTCTTGGTCGAACTCTCGGATGCTAAATTCCACACCTTTCCTGCGGAGACTGTTATAAAACAGTGGGGCATCTCCTCCCAGGAACGCCAAGTGCCTGTGGCCAAAATCCAGCAGGCGGGTTGTTGCTCTTCGGAAACACTCAACCTGATTGATGTCAAACCAGGAATACTGAGTCAGGTTCTCGGTTTGTCCGTAAAGTACGAGAGGAGCCTTTAACTGATCAAGAATCTGAATGCGTGGATCATTGTGCATTGTTCGAGGCAGAATAAATCCATCCACCTTTCGTTGCACAAAGAGATCACGATGAAGCTCAAGCATCTCTGCATCGGATTGTGCAGTCGCTACTGTTAACGTGTAGCCATGCTTGGCAATCGAGGTGGAAATTCCATTGATGAATTGCATCAGAAATGGACGACTCGCAGCCCGAGATTTGGGCAGTAGAATCAAGCCAACAGAGCGGGCCAACCCCGTTTTGATTCCCTGGGCTACGGCGGAGGGTTGATAGCCTAATTCTTTAGCTGCTTGCTGAACTCGCTCTACCGTGGAGGCAGAGACATCAGCATAGCCTCGGAGTGCGCGGGAAACAGTCCCTTTAGAAATCCCTAAGTGATCCGCAAGATCTTGAATGGTGATTTTCATAGTCGCTGATTGAATTACCAAAACCGGTTTCGGATAATTTGCTTACCAAAACCGGTTTTGTCAATCAAAAAATTAGAAAATTAAAAAATTATGGCGCGGGTTGAGTTCGATTTGACCAGGGACGAGACTGATCTTTAGCTTGGTACAAAGTTTAATCGGGCTGGTTCATCGTCGGTACTTGAAGCTCAAAGAAGTACTAACCTTGGGCAGCCTATGGTCTATCCAAGCGTCATTTGATGATCTGTCCACAGTGACTGCAGACTTTTGGGGAATCTTCCTTTTGGGTATTGATTGAATTCTCCTGTTCGTCGGTTTCTGCAAAGCCCGCAGCCAAGATTCCGGTGGGAATCGCAAACAAGCCAATCCCAATGATTGCAGATGCTGCTCCCAGGAAGCGACCCAAGCTGGTGATTGGGGTGACATCCCCATAGCCCACGGTGGTCAGCGTCGCTACTGCCCACCACATCGACTCGATGATACTACCGAATTTATCCGGTTGCGCTTCGTGCTCTGCGTAGTACATCAGGGTGGAGGTAACAAAGAGCAAGGAGAGCATCACAATCAGCGAGGAGAGCAACTCTTCTGACTTTCCGGAGAAAATTTGGGTGAGTCGCTGTAATGAACGAGAGTAGTGGAAGCCCTTGAGAAAACGCAGCACCCTGAGAATTCTTAAAAACCGAGCATCGAAGGCAAAGAAGCTGAAGATCAATTGCAGATAGAAGGGCAAAATTGCCAATAGATCTACCAATCCATGCAGAGAGAACAAGTAGCGGATTCTACCGAACTTACCGGAAAATCTCTGTTCAGTTGGACAAGCATAGAGTCGAGCTGCCAACTCAACGGTAAAGATGCCAATGGAAATCGCATCAAAGGCGTTGAACCAATGACCAAACTCTGCAGCAAGAGAGGGATCGGTTTCCAAGACGAAGGCAACCAGGTTCAGGCTGATCAGGGTGATGATGAACTTATCAAACCAATAGGCTTCCTGGGTCTCGTGCATTTCTACGATCTCCCAGATTTTTTGTTGTAGTGTCATGGTTCCTCTTGATGAAACTATTGGGTGAAAGGGCTCAAAGACTTTTGGGAGGTCGGTATTACTGAAGATATTGCAAAGAGTCGAGGCAGACGGAGCTTGAACGGTCGAAAGTGGAGAATTTACAAACGAACCAAAACTGAGATTGACAAGCAAAAAAGCCAAATTTATTCTGAGGAGGCTTCGTTAGGGGTGGTGGCCTGGCTGCCTGAGAGAAAACCCTTGGAACCTGATCCGGATAATGCCGGCGCAGGAAAACGATGCCTCCAGTTGCACTTCCACAAGTGTCTGCGTTCCGCATCTCCGATTTTTCGTATCTCTCCCCATCGAAGCGTGATCCAGTGACTCAGGATGGCTGATTTTCAGCAGCCTGTGTTCACTTTTTGTCAACTCCTTGTTGAGGAACACGCTCGTGCTCAAACAAAAAATTTCTCGCTGGCTTGCCAGCATTCTACTGTCAGCGACCATCACTCTGCCTGCATTTGCACAAGACCTGGTGGTCTACACCTATGACTCCTTCAACACCGAATGGGGCCCAGGACCTGTAGTCTTCAAGGCATTTGAAGAACAGTGCTCCTGCAAGGTTCAAGTGATCGCTCCCGGGGACTCCGGTTCTGTGATGAGTCGGACGATTCTCGAAAAAGCCAATCCCAAAGCAGACGTGCTGTTAGGCGTCAATGACAGTGAACTAGCCAAGTCTTTCAAGCATGATCTTTGGGAGCCGTATCGCTCCCCCAACCTGGATCGTGTGCCTGAGGAGTTACGGCTTGACCCCGCTCACCGTGTCACCCCCTTTGACTATGGGTACATTGCCTTTGTCTACGACTCCGAACGGCTAACCTCACCGCCAAAGAGTCTCGCGGATCTGACCGATCCCCGTTTTGCTGGCAAGGTTGTGATTGAGAGCCCAAAGACCTCATCACCCGGTTTGTCGATGCTCCATTGGACTGTTGCGGTCTATGGGGAAGAGGGTTATCTGGACTACTGGGACCGTTTGCGCCCAAACCTGCTGACCATCACGGACGGGTGGTCTGCCGCCTATGGCATGTTCACCAAAGGAGAAGTCCCGATTGTACTGAGCTACGTTACTAGTCCGGCCTATCACGTAGAGTATGAACAGACGGATCGTTACAAGGCGCTGGATTTCCCAGAGGGCATGTTCCGTCAGGTTGAATTTGCAGGAATTCTCAAGGGTGCCAAGAACCAGCAACGAGCCCGGGAGTTCATTGACTTCATGCTTACCTCTGGCTTTCAGGACGTGATTCCGTTGACCAACTGGATGTATCCTGTAGCACCGGAAAAAGCCTTGCCGGACTCTTATCAAGCCGCAGTGCGCCCGGCAAAGACGCTCACCCTCTCTCCGGAGGAAATTGAGTCAAATAATGACCGGTGGCTCCGTAGCTGGTCACGGACGATGGCGCAGTGAGCAAATGAGCCAACTCCCGGAACGCCTGCTTCCTGGCTTCCTACAGATCCTGGCTATGCTGCTGCTGGTCGGTGGCTTCTACCTGCCGCTGATTTTGTTTCTGGGTGGCCAGGATCCTCTCCAACCTGGTGTTTCTGTCCTGCGTTTGGACTACCTTTTGGAGTTCCTGGCTGATCCCTGGAACCTACGAGTGCTTGTATTTTCGCTGGAACAGGCGTTCTGGAGTGCTATTCTCTCAATCCTGCTAGGCCTTCCCGGAGCCTGGCTGCTGACCAAATATGACTTCCCGGGGCGAGCAGCCTTGCAACGCTTTGCTTACTTGCCTTTTCTGTTGCCCTCCATCTTGGTGGTGCTGGCAATGGTTCTGTTTTTTGGAAACCAGGGTTGGGTCAACCAGACCCTGATGTTTCTCTTCCAGCTCGAAGAACCTCCAGTACAATTCCTCTATTCTCTCAATGGCATCCTGCTGGGCCACGTCTTTTACAACTTCCCACTGGCGATGCGGCTGATCGGGGACCAATGGGAAAGAATCTCGGCGAAGTACGCGTTAGCAGCACGAATGCTTGGTCATTCCCCACAGCACAACTTCTTCCGTGTGACTCTGCCTCTCATCCTGCCATCTGTTTTGGGAGCCTTCGCCCTGATCTTCTTACTCTGCTTGAACAGCTTTGCCATCATCCTGGTTCTCGGAGGAGGTGTCCGGCACACGACGATCGAGGTACTGATTTACCAACTGGCGCGGATTGATTTGGATTTTTCAGGTGCAGCGGTGTTGTCGCTCTTACAGTCCGGACTAGCGATCCTTACACTATTGCTTTTGCTCAAGCAGCATCGCAAACAGCGTCCGGTACGACAGCAGTCGCTCCCCAGACTCTGGCTTCCTGATCAACTACGGCGAAGACGACTAGAGGCTTGGTTTGGCGTGGCTTGGTTGGTCGTTGCGCTGGTTTTCGGGGTAGGGCCTTTGTTGGCCATTATTTTTGACTCCGTGCGACAGGCAGATGCTTTCACCTGGGATGCCTACCAGGTTCTCTTTGCTGATCGGGAGAACAATCGTTTCTTCTCCGCTTTGTGGAATTCGTTGCGGATTGGTTTGACGAGCGCGTTGCTCGCCTCGCTACTGGGGGCTGGGCTGCTGATCTGGTTGGAGCGGGCGCCGTTGCGTCTTAGGGCAGGATTGGAAGGGCTGATCCTCTTGCCGATGGCCTTTTCTACAGTGGTATTCGGGGTGGCCTGGTTTCATCTCAACCAGTCTTGGCTTGAGGGGAGTGTCTCCCTGTTTTGGATTGCTGCTGCCTTGCATGCGATTTTGGGATGCCCTTACTGGCTCCGCTTGGTCCTGCCAACCTGGCGAGCGGTTCCAACTCAGTGGCATATCGAATCAAAGATCCTTCGCATTCCTCGTCTTCGTTTCTGGAGGATGGTTCTCTGGCCCTGGCTTCAACCAACCTTGTTGCTGGCCTTCGGTTTCGCTTTTGCCCTCTCGCTGGGGGAACTCAATTCGATCCTGATGATCGCGGATGAAACTGTAAGAACCCTCCCGTTAGAAATCTATTCAGCCCTCTCGGGCTATCGTTTTCATCAGGCTTCTGCGGTTGGAGTTGTCCTGCTAGCGATGTCGGTGAGCCTGTTTCTGCTAGTCGAACGAGCTGTCCTTCTACGTGAATAGCTGTTTGGCTCTGATCAACAAACATTGAATAAAATTAGAGAGACCTTACAGAGTCTCTGACCAAGATCACCTTTATATTTCAGATCATTTCCGTAATTGATTGAGTGATTACATCTTCGACAAGGATAGCATCGGTCGCGTTTCTCAAAGAATGCCCAAGTTAACTTATTTGACCCTTGATGGAGTAGCTGATTCTTTTCGAAGAGGAGGCAGAAAGTCAGCACTCCACGGATGTTGACAGCGAGACCACCACGAGCGGTCTCCTTATACTTGGAATCCATGTCCCGAC
>WTIF01000328.1 GCA_011522845.1 Deltaproteobacteria bacterium | reverse complement strand
CATCAGATATTGTTCAATACCAAACCCCTCTACGCAAGATTGGTAACATACTCATTGGTGTGTTTCTGGCGATTTACCTAGTCTGGACACTACTGACGTTTGTGATGATGTTCGTCTCTTCTCTGAAAGATTTGTTAGAAGCCTTCAAGCTTCCATCGGTTGGAGATTGGGCTGGTGTCACGATGTTCTTCGACTTCACACCCACCTTGCGACACTACGAAAATCTTTTCCTAGACAAAAACTTTGGCACATACATGATGAACAGCATCATCTCTGCTGGTGGTTCTGCAATCATCTCAGTAGTTTTGGGCTCCATGTGCGCTTATGCACTTTCTAGGACTGAATTTCGAGGTAAGAAGGATCTGCTTTGTTGGATTATATCCACCAGAATGCCACTAGTTGTAGCCGTAATGGTTCAACAATCTGCAAGCTTCAGGAACTTCGAGTTGGTTGGAACTTTACCTGGGCTAATTCTGGCTTATACGACCTTCAATCTACCATTTGCGATTTGGATTCTAAAGGGATTCTTTGACAACGTGCCTTACTCTATTGAAGAGGCGCAGATGTGTGATGGTGCGAATCGATTTGAAGCATTTTTATCGATTCTACCCTTGGTTGCCCCGGGAATTGGAGCTTTCTTGATCTTGTGTGTTCTCTTCGGATGGAACGATTTTTTGTTTGCCTCTATCATCGGATCTGGAGGCGCAAAAACACTTCCGGTCGCAACGAAAGAACTTGTCCAGCCCCAAAATATTCAGTGGGGCAGTATCATGGCAGCCGGTGTTGTCACAACACTGCCGATGATGTTCCTGGGATTGCTGGTGCGTCGTTATCTTGTTACTGGCCTGACCATGGGCGCTGTTCGCGAATAATCCTCAACTAATCAGAAAACATGGCATCTGTTTCAATTAAAAATGTCTGGAAATACTACGGAGAAACTGCCGCAGTCAAAGACCTCAATCTTGAAGTCAAAAACGGTGAATTCTTAAGCGTATTGGGTCCATCTGGATGTGGTAAATCCTCTAGCCTAAGAATGTTAGCTGGGTTGGAACATATTTCCGCGGGTGATATTCATTTTGGTGATCGTCGAGTCAATGATTTGCCACCCAAGGATCGAGATATCGCGATGGTTTTTGAGAACTATGCGCTATATCCTCACAAGACAGTATTCGATAACATCGGAAACGCCCTGAAATTGCGCAAGGTGGATACATCCACTATTCAGCAGAAAGTCGAAAAGGCTGCTGAAATGCTGGAGATCGAGCATTTACTTCAACGCAAACCAATGGAGCTTTCAGGAGGCCAAAAGCAGAGAGTGGCGATTGGACGTGCGATTGTTCGGGAGCCGGAGCTTTTTCTCTTTGATGAACCCATTGCTCACCTGGATGCCAAGCTCCGAGCTCATATGCGTGGAGAGTTGAAGATTCTGCAGAGAAAACTGGGAACAACCATGGTCTATGTGACCCATGACCAGATGGAAGCCTTATCGATGGCAGACCGGGTAGCGGTCATGCACGAAGGTGTGCTTCAGCAATATGGAACACCTCAAGAGATTTATAACAAACCTGTGAACGCTTGGGTTGCAGGTTTTGTAGGTGAACCCCCCATGAATTTCCTTGAGTGTGAGCTGGTTCAAGAAGGTGATGCTATTCAGGTGAAACATTCTACTTTCTCAGTATCACTTCTTCCTGAGCAGGCAAGCATCATTAACAGCATGAAGATTGAACGAAAAGTTCAGCTGGCGATTCGTCCGGACGAGATACAAATCGATGGCAAGCAGGCAGCAGATTCGATCAAGGCGGAAGTTAAGATCACAGAGCCTCTGGGAGGAGATATGCTTGTGGACACCTCTGTGGGTAAGGAAAAGGTCTTGGTTAAAACCAAGCCAGATTTTACGGCAACGATGGGTCAGGAATGTTTCCTGAACTTTGACAAACAACGCTGGCATGTCTTCTCCAGTGAAACTGGATTAGCATTCTTCTGAAGTCACATTTGAAAAATGAAACTCTGCTCCATCGTTATCCAAAAAAATTTGAGACAGCCCACTAAAGAACAGTGTCTAACTTGTGGAGGGTGGTTGAACATCACTTGATCGCACACCCTCAACTGTATGGACTCTACCAATGTGTCATATTGCCCAGGAAAAGATCCTTCAGTTCACCGGGGCCTGCGGGAAGCGGAGCCAACTTTGTGACACGGTGTTGAGGCAATGTCCCTTCAACCAAAGCAGGCACGTCTTCAGGTCCATAGCCAACGGCTGTTAGCCCGTTTGGTAAACCCGCTTTCTTCATCAAGTCAATCACTGAACTAGCTAAAACCTCTCCGGCGTCATTGGGCCCTGCTCCACGCACATCAGTCCCCATCAACTCAGCACATCTCAGGTGATTTTCAGGATCAGCAGAGCCTGTCCAACGAAAAACAGCCGGCGCGTTCAGAATAACGGACATTCCGTGAGGCACTGTAGGATGCTCAGGTGGGTAATCCGGGGGAACATAGGACTTCACCATTCCACTGACAGGATAGGACATACCATGTGGAAGATGAACTCCTGCATTTCCAAAACCGATTCCTGCATAGGTTGCTCCCAGCAAAATTTGACCTCGAGCTTCGTCATCCTCAGGATCATCCAACACACGCTGTAGATTTTGGGAAATCAACTTCAAACATTCTGACGCCCAAATACGACTGATGGGGTTGGAACCTTGGTAAGCGGGTCTCATTCCTGGTGAATCCGGTGCTGGTCTTTGGTGATAAGGGAGCGCGGTCAAGGATTCAAGGGCGTGACTGACCTGATCAAGAGCCGTGCAGGCAGTCACCATCTTTGGAAGACTCCTGGTGTTATCCGGATCAATGATCCCCATCAGTGGACGTAGAGATCGATGAGCAATCCCCGTCTTTGCTTCCATTGAAAGCAGATCAAAGATGGCGACCCCAGTTGTCTCACTGCCGGTTCCGGCTGTAGTAGGAATACAGATCATGGGTTTGATTGGGCCTGGAACTGGTTTCCCTTTGCCTATCGGTGGGTTGACGTAGTCGAGAAAATCTTCAGGTGGATATGTCGCGTAAAGATTTGCTGCTTTTACGGTATCCATACTGGATCCACCGCCAACACCTAAATAGCCATCAAATTTCCCCTTTTTGGCAAAATCAATTGCTTCGAGGAAAGAGACATCGGTAGGTTCCACTGAAACACCAGAATAAATCTCATATTCCAGTCCGACTTCCTTGAGCGAAGCTTCAACCACTTCCATTGTAGAGAGTTTGGCTACTCGATTATCTGTACAGATCATCAAACGTTTGACCCCCATGTTCTTGAAGTCACTCCCAATCTCTTTGGTGACTCCTTTACCAAACTTGATACTTGAGGTGTCCATCGTGAAGGCGGTTTCCAACTTCATTCGCATCTCCAGGATAAATTAACGATTAATCAAATATTTCTGCAAATTATCAGAAACCCTTGGTCAATCAGCAAGTGCTAAGCATAGGTGCCTGATTTTTTTATTGATAGTCATATTGTTTTTCGCATTATCCAAACCATTTACATTCTTAACTTCGTTATGAAAAGTTCGGCCTAAATATCTTAAAAAATCTTAACGCTTGAACTGATTACTCTGAAAACATATTTAAAGTTTATCAATTCTATTAGGGCAGAAGATCCAGCAATTAAAGCCTTTACTTAAGTTAATGCATCTTGGTAATAGGTGTGAGATCTTTCTCTACGAAAAGAAAATTCTACTGGACACTGTTCAGAAGATTGACCTTCAACCAGACGACGAGTATGCATTGGGGTTGAAAATTAAAGCTGCTTAACTCACTTGTTCTGTCGGAGAAAAATGTATCGAAAAAATTTGTTGCGCCAAAAACTTCAGGTTGGTGAAAAATTGATTGGAACCTGGCATCAAATTCCAGATCCAGTGGTGACGGAGATTCTGAGCCTGAGTGGACTCGACTTTGTGCTTGTCGATAATGAGCATGGGCCGGGAGATGTGTTGACAGTTGCCAATCAGCTAAGAGCAGCTAATGGAACCGACACTACCCTTGTGGTTCGCATTCCTTGGAATGATCATGTGATGATCAAAAAACTTCTAGATGTTGGGGTTGAGTCCATCATGGTACCAATGGTTGAAAATGCTGAGGAAGTGGAAGCTGTAGTATCCGCTGTCCGATACCCCCCGAGAGGAATACGTGGAATTGCTCATACGGATGCGAGGGCGAGTGAGTATGGCTTCAAGGCTGATGAATACTTGGAGACAGTTTCTGACAACACCTTTGTGATCTGCCAAGTAGAAAGCGCGAAGGCGGCCAACAACATTGATGAGATAGTAAAGGTGGATGGACTGGATATGATTTTTATCGGGCCGTTTGATCTTTCAGCCAGTTTGGGAACCCCCGCAAAATTCGAGAATCCGGAGCACCAGCGCTTAATGAAAAAGACGATTGAAGCGACAAAAGCGGCTGGAAAATATTTAGGTGTCACTCCTTATGGGACTAATTCGATGGTTGACTTGTATTCACAAGGTTTTGATCTGGTTATTAGTCTAGCTGATGTCGGAATGATTCGGGATACTGCACGAACACTTGCAG
>WTIF01000324.1 GCA_011522845.1 Deltaproteobacteria bacterium | reverse complement strand
GATAAAAATCTTAAAAAGGCCTGAGCGTCTTTATCTCTCTCTAAATTGGAATCTGGGGTTTTTCTGGCGATCAGTGCGGAGATGAATTTGATCAAATGATGATGACAATCGTTGTAAGGTTCAACTTAGCTAAACTTTAATTCAGTTCTTCGGCCTTGTGGATCAATTCGCCAATACTCTCTGGTGCTTAGCCAATCGGGGATAATATGGAGTGATTTTGAGGAGTTCTTCAATGAATACTCAAATCTTTCGTGAAAATGTCCGAGAAAAAAATCATCAACTTCTTCTAACGAAGCCTCAGCAAATTCTTCTAAGTGTTTTATAGGTAGTTGAATCTTAAATGCCTGGTTGGATTGAGCCATTCTTGCCTCCAAGTTTTCTGCAATTTTATTTGCAAGGACACTCGGGAAACATCTGAAAAGAATCTCAAAGGCTTGAGAATGAGAAAGAGCATACCAACGGAGATAATTCTTGTCATCCCGATTGACCTGGTCCCCGTGTTCAAAACCAAATCGCTTACTCCCCCAAGTTAAAAAAAACCTTCCCAATACAACTTGACTAAAGGGCAACTCTGATTTCTTCAGCTGCTCTTGATTTCTTGGCAGCAAGAATTCACGGTTTCCAGCCACAAGAATCACATTGTTGGACCTGTCACATAATCTCCTAAAGGATTTTAAGACCTCTTTATGAAGCTTTGTCCAATATCGCTGATCCGCTAACCAAAGCTTAAAAAGATCACCGAGGCATATCAAAGTATGGACGTCATTGAGTGAATCTAAGAAATCGATGAATTCAACATAGGGTGCGGCGTCATAATCTAGATGACTATCGGTGACTAAGTAAAGGTTTCCAACTGGGTCAGGTATTGAGATTTCAAACATTCTTTGTAAAGAATTGGGCAAAACTTGCTTCTCGTAATTTCTCAAGATTCAGGTTGGGGATATGGTATAAAATTTCTTGAGCCTCGTTCAAAAACCTCTGCATTACTGAAAGTGTTTTTTCTTTCGGATCCATATTCAATTTATCCATTAACTCTAAAATTAATTTTTCATTGGGGTTTTCTATTCTCTTCTGCCAATCACCTAATTCAGGCTCAGATAAATCCTTCAACCAAACCGCTAAAGGAAAAAAGCTGAGTTTCGTAGTAATTTTTTCCTTCAAAAGTTGCGGATCATCCAGAATTTGAAGATCGTTTTTCAGAACCAAGGCAACACCCCATTTTTCTCCAAAAGTCATTAGTTGTTCTTGTAAATTCGAGTCGGCTCCTCCCCAGATAGCACCACATTTTGCGGCTGCAGCTAATAAGCTTGCGTCCTTTTCTCTGTAGACCTGCAAACATTTTTCAGGATCGTTTTGAGAAGAGGCCCTTTCGGACACTTCTAAGATTTGCCCCCTGGCGATATTCCTGGTAGCCCATGAGACGCATTGCAGAATTTCAATTTGCTCTAACCGAGTAAGAATTTGAAATGAAATCGAAAGTAAATAGTCACCTAGTAAGAGACTAGCTTCATTGCCCCACAAACTATCCAGACTTCTCATTTGCCTTCTAGTCTGATTCGTCTCCGAAATATTGCGGTGAAGCACTGAGGCAATATGCAAAAACTCCAGAGTACTGGCAGTATGAAATGCTGCCTCGGTCTGGTCAGGCTGAAAAAGTTCGGAACATCTTAGAAGAAGAAATGATCGATATGGGGTGTAATGCGAGTCAATCAAATAACGAATGATATCTGATAGGAATGGAACAGGACCTTGAAGATTAGTTTTAATCGCAGAATTGATTCTTTGAATTTCTGACTCGAACAATAATGAGGAGGAATCCGACATAGTTTTCAATTCTGTAGAATCCCCGGCCGACTGAGATGGTAGGCTTCAACAAATACCGCAGCAAGAATGAGAGCAAAACCAATGATTGGCCAATACTGGCTCAATCTACTGCGAATACGTTGTAGATGATAGTCAAGGAGGAACATTGCATAAACAAACCAAACCCCCACTGAGAGGAGGAGTCGCCAAGATGTTTCACCGATCAAAATACTTTTGCTGAGCATCACACCTAAAACCACACCGATGCTCAAAAGTAGGAACCCCCATTTAATGGCCACATAGCTAGTTTTTTCTAATGTACCTAAAGCCGGGATCCTCAGTCGGAGAACACCCTCCAATTTAGTTTTGAGACGGTAATTTTGATAAACAAACAGGCTGCTAGCAAGGCAAGCCAAACTAAAAAATGTGTATCCACCGATGGTGCTGATGATATGAGTCAAAAGCGCAGTTTGGTAAATCCAAGGTTCCTGATTGCGTAAGGCAAGTGCCGGAATGCCATCCTGAGCTATGCTGATTGAAAGGATAAGAATGAGAACTGCAAAGATTGGAAGAATTTCTACTTGTAAGAGCTTAGAGATTTGGACATGAAACCAAATCAGCCCCCCTATGCTAAGCCATGCCACAAAACTGAGGACATCACTGATGAACATTGTTGGCCAAGAAGCTTCCCACCACCATAGTCCAATTATCAAGGTTACGGCATGCAGTAACCAAAAAACGAAGAAGGTTTTTTCACTCCACCTCAATAGCTTGGAGTTATTGTTTAGGGATTGAGAGAGTCGAAAGCCCCAACTAAAAAGATAACCAAATACACAACTCCACATGCCGGTTTGTAGTAGCCAGTTCATGATACAGGCCTCAAATCAAGTGCTCTGAATTGAAGAGCAGTTTGGTTGAACCTGCTAATAATTTGAGGACTGACCACCATATCAAAATACCCTCCCAAGTGGGGGTACCAATCCGAACTATCCCAGGCAACTACTTCATATTGTTGGTCATCATTTCTGAGATTAAATTTTAGATGGTTATTTCCAAACAATGAAATTGAATGAGGTTTCGCCTGCCTGATGCCAATTACTGGTTCAGGGTTGTTTGTACCAAAGGGTGCCAGCCTCATTAAATCACTTGCCATCTGGGGGCTTAGGTCTTCTTCATTTATCCAAGTTTCTATTTCTAAAAATTCCTCACTGTTTTTTTTCTCAAACTCTTTTCCTCCCATTAAATATTGAAATTGTTCACAAAAAGCTTCCATGTTCTTGGCCATCAAGCTCAACCCAGCTGCAGCCTGATGACCACCAAATCTTTCCAAGACATCTGAACAGTTTTCAAGCACTGAGCGCACATCAAAACCATCTAAACTGCGCGCACTCCCACCAAGAAGCTCACCTTGGTTTCGCGTAAGAGCCAGCGTGGTTTTTTGAAATTGACGAGAAATTTTAGTTGCAATATTCCCCATCACCCCTGGATGCCAATTCTCATCAAACAAAATGATCGCATTGAGGTGCTTCTGCTCGGAGGCCTGTATCAAAGCACTGTGAAAAATTTCTCTCTCAATCGTTTGTCGTTCGCTGTTCAATTGAAGCAATTTCTCAACATAAGGCTTGGCTTCATTTAAGGAATGGGCCAATAGAAGGCGGGCACCAATGCGTGGATCACTCAGTCGCCCCACTGCATTTATTTTAGGAGCTATTTTAAAGCTGATTGTGGTTGGAGTGATTCGACCTCGCTGATGACATGCTCGCATCAACGCCTGTAGCCCAGGGCGAGGATGTTTGTTCAGCACTTCCAAACCAGCCTGGACAAAGAATCGATTTTCTCCCGTCAGAGGCACTCTGTCAGCGATCGTGGCAAGGCATACAAGATCCAAATCCCTCATTAAATTTGGCCTAATGTAGCTGGTTTCTTGCCAATAACCTCTCTCTGTCAGGGTTTGATCCAAAGCTTGTAAAAGCTTAAAAGCGACACCAGTACCGCTCAATCCCTTGAAAGGATATTTACAGTTGTGTTGTTGAGGGTTAACCATTGCCGTAGCATCCGGAATCTCTTCACCTAAAAGATGATGATCCGTGATCAGCAATTCCATGCCAAGTTCACGAATTATAAGAGCTTCTTCTACAGCAGTTGCTCCGTTGTCAACGGTCAGAATGAGGTCTGTTTTTCTGCTTTTTAGCTCAACCAACGTCGTTTCGGTAAGCCCATAGCCATCTTTCAAGCGCTCAGGTATGAAATAATGCGCTCTTAGACCAATTCTTTTGAGATATCGGTAGAGAATTACCGCACCTGCAGTACCATCAACGTCATAATCTCCATAGACAACCAATGATTCCCCTTGGCTAAGAGCCTTTAAGATTCTTTCGACAGCGATCTCCATATCAGCCATCAAAAAAGGATCTGCGCAATGCTCTAGGCGGGGATACAAAAAAGCTTCAATTTCTTCCAACTTATCTAGTTGGCGAATTGTGAGAAGCTCTGCAACTACCTTCGACAAACCTAATTCTTTGCGAATACGGTTGACAAGAAACGTCGATGAAGGTGATTCCAAATCCTGCCACGACAGGTCCCGAAAACTAGGGCGCTTTGTCATGTGAGGACCAATTAAACCATTAAAATTTATGTGGAAAAATAAGATCTACGTTAGCAAGAAAATTGAAATAAGTCTACTTTGCCTGAGGTGATCCCATGTGTGATTACTGAAAATTTATTTTCATAATTTTGAGCTAAATCTGCCTGGAATCATGAGTTGAAGAGTAGCAGATTGAGGCCCCAATTCGGACCAGACAGAAATATTC
>WTIF01000413.1 GCA_011522845.1 Deltaproteobacteria bacterium | reverse complement strand
AACTTCGAAAAGGCTTGAGGAAGCTGCAGACATTTGTTCATGAAGAGTGGGACTCAGCGCAAAAATACCCATGGAACGCCCTCTGGCAATGGGGTGAGCTTGAACTCCCGATGGAAGCACAGGAGGCCTTGCTGGCTTTGTTATTGGAGCCGCATAGTGAGCTGATTGATGATTTAGGAGATCAGATGGCCATCGACGAAGAAGGTGATTTCAAGGTCGATGGCCACCAATCAATTGGTGAGTTGAGAAAACGTTTGTACAGTCACTTTGCCTGGGCGTTAGGTACGGATTATCAGCAACCAGAACAATGCGCTCGCTTCTGGTATGTTTCAGAAGAAAAGCTAGAACCTCGCCTTGGGGAACGACACAGCGAACCTGGTGCCGAATGTGAGCAGCCCCTGGACATTGGTCGCCAGGTAGATGAACTCTACAATTTGCTCAAAGAATGGTCTGACAGAACTCCAGTGGCTCACCTATTATTGGTACGTCCCGAGTTTCGTTCCATTGTCCGTCGGGTTCAACTCTCTGCTCATTATCCTTTTGCTGAAATTCAGGACAATCTCATTTCTGCTGAGATGCTACCCATCGACCTCTTACGCAGCAAACTCGCTTTTTTTGGAGCAACTCGCTTTGATCCTCGTTCTGATCGCTGGGTTCGAATCAGCCTGTTTCAAGGAGAACCTTACCCAGATGAATTGAACCATGCAGATGTCTCCTGAGAATCAACAAGTCTTGGAGGATTATTGTCCTTCTAGTGACCTTTGGTGTTCTCAGTCTGAACTCCAGCAGCTGGTAGTCAAGGCTGCCCGTGGTGCAGGTTATTGCTGGAGCGATGCGGAGGAAATCGGCTGGGCTGCTGCTTGGTTGAGTAAGTTTGGTTTGCCCGGTGGAGATTTTATGTTGAGCTTGATGAAGTCGAATGACCTGAAAGCTCCAAGACCTGCTGCTCAGCGTTGGAAAGGTACCAGCCACCCACATTGTCCGTTACGCTGTGGACTGACACTGATGGATTTTGCCCAATTGCCCGAAGGATTGGGGGCTTCTTCACTGGTGATTGAGTCTGTGATGGGTCTGCCCTGTCTTCTACCATTTGCAGCAAGAACTGCTCGACAGATTCAGCATCCATTGCAAATTCAGTGGGAGGAACAGTCCCTGTTCTTGAATCAGGACGCTCAGCCTAGTTTAGAGATTAATCAGGTTTCAATGGAATTTGGGAAGACAGTAGATGTGAGGATTACACGTTCTAACTCGAACATGGTTTCTATCGAGACAAAAAATCCCCAATACTGCGTGGGTGTGTCAAAGCAAATTCTTGAACAGTTGGAAGCCTTCGCTCATCAGACCTTAGTTCCTGCCTCAGATTTATCACGACTCCGAGCCGGTGGTCACGATGATCCTATCTCTTGAACAAGATGACTAACCGTTTTGTCTGCCCCCTGTATTTGCGGTAGTCGGTTTGTGTTCTACAGATGTCAATACTGCTCAGAATTTCTGATCAAAATTGATCTTGTGGCAACTCAAAGCAAGCGAATTTACTTGACTCGGATATTGGTTCGATGGCAAAAGTATTTTTTATCCTGTCAAGATTGTTAAAAATAATAAATTAATCCCAACAATCATGGGGTTGTGAGGCAAACTCTTCAACTGAAAATGAAGAAAAAACCCAAAATATCGCAAATTCAACGAGTACGACCAGCCTCCATTAAACAGCTATAGTCGGAGAAAAAAAGGATGCAAAACCATGAAGTGAAATTTGTTGATAGCAAGCACTATCGAGGAGACTGTCGAAGACACCACAAACGCTATCCCGTCGTACTGCCTGCGACACTAGTTTACAACGAGAATGAGGGAGTCGTGAAGGTGCTTGATATCAGCATGGGAGGATGCAAGATGGTGGCGAATAGTCACTGCAGTCCTCATGCGAAAATCAGCATGACGTTTTACATTCCTTCAGAGGCCAATGCAGAGGAGTTAGTCGCCTGCTCACCTATTCATGCTTTGGTAGTACGCTCCCATCACACATCAAACGATCACTACATCATCAATGTAGATTTTCGGGGGGCGCTGTTCCATGAGCATGGAATCGAAAAACTGATTGAAATCCACAAGCACCAGACACATCACTAAAGTTGCCCAACCCTCCCTTCGTTTTTGTCCTTCCTAGCGATCTTTTTTGATACTTTCAGAAGCGGTCGCTGTCTTCTCTAGTCAACAATCCTTGTGAACCATATTCCCAGCTGGCATACGTGTTCCACAGATTTGGGCATCAGTCATTTCTGCATCGGTCAGATCCGCTCCACTGAGGATTGCCTCATGGAGCTTGACGCCTTTGAGATTTGCCCCCTTTAGGTTTGCACGACTTAGGTTGACTACCATTAGGCGAGCGCCCTCTAAATTGGCGTTGCTCAGGTTTGCTTCACCAAGCATTGCTCCCGTCAGGTTCGCACCACGCAAGTCAGCTCCTTGGAGATTGGCCTTGTAGAGATTGGCCAAACCCAAATTAGCGTTTTCCAACGAGGCTCCCGCAAGGTTGGCCCACTGCAGGTTAGCAATTTCCAAATTGGCCTCAAACAGGTCAGCTCGATCCAAGTCAGCTCCCTCTAAATCTGCACCGACCAGCTGAGCATGAATTAGTGAAGCTTCTCGTAGTTTTGCGTCCACAAGATTTGCCGAGAGAAGTCGAGCGCCAGCCAATTTACTTCCAACCAGATTTGCTTTTTGGAGGTTGGCCTCAAATAGATTCACACCCAGCATTTCAAGTCCTTGGAGTTGGGCAAATTTCAGATCACAGCCTTCGCATTCTCCTGCTTTGAGTTTTTTAAGGTCCATAGAATCTACAGCGTACAGAGTGGCGCCAGTCAGCAAGACGATAAAGATTGACAGGAAGGTTTTGAAACTGGTGTAGAACGGTAGGTGCATGGTTGAATTCTCCATCGAGTTGAGAGCGGTGCGTATTGATTGTGAACAAAAAATAGCACGAAACGACAGAGGCAGGGGGTGATTCGAGTTGGTTCGGCACGTCCCCCTTCCGATGGTGGCGATTGAAGCCGTAGTGAATTCCTGCCATGATGATTTGAAGTTGTTATTGATGCATACCCTTGACCGGAAAGGGAGTCAAAAGGAAATTACATAGACTCTTTCCCCCAAACCAATCGAGGTTGGATGACTGGATTGACGAATTCCCCAAATTGGATGCACTGGAAACGCTATGGGTTTCTGCTGGGGTTTCTACCACTGGCACTGCCCATTGTTGCTTGGAATCGCATGGAGACGACCGACTGGCAAATCTTTGCTTGGTCGCCTTTGGTGGTCATCTTCGGGCTGGTTCCCCTTGTAGATAGCTTGATGGGTAACGATCTGAACAATCCTGAAGGAGACGTAGTTTTTTCTCTGGGAGAAGATCCTTGGTATAGCTCACTGCTGGTCGTAGTTGTGCCATTGCAGTTGGCTCTGGTTTTCTGGGGTGTGGGTGTCTTTGCGAACGGCAGTCTGGGCTTATGGGGTAGCCTGGGCTGGATACTTTCCATGGGGGTCGTGTTAAGCACTGTTGGCATTACGGTTGGGCATGAACTGGTGCACCACAAATCCAGATTTGCGCAAGCCTGTGGTGGGATTCTGCTGGCCAGTGTCTGCAATGGAAGTTTCAAAATCGAACATGTACGAGGACATCACCAATATGTTGCGACACCGTTAGATGCCTCCTCAGCCCCAATGGGAGTCAGTGTCTACCAGCAAATTCCCCACGCGATAATTCGTAATTTCCAAAGCGCCTGGAATCTTGAATCAGAAAGGCTGCAGAAGCTAGGGTTGCCTTTTTGGCATTGGCGGAACGAACTATTAGGCTGGTCTTCACTGTCTTTGTGCATGCTGTTCGTGATCACTTCATACTACGGGTCTTTGGGAGCTTTGGGCTTTCTAAGCCAGAGCCTAGTTGCGATTGTACTGTTAGAGATCGTCAATTATATCGAGCACTACGGACTACAGCGCAAACAGCTCCCAAATGGTCGTTACGAACCAGTGACAGAAGCTCACTCTTGGAACTCACCAGCTTTACTAACGAATTTGCTGCTTTTTCAATTGCAACGGCACTCGGATCATCATCTCTATGCCCGAAGATCGTATCAACTATTGCAGCATCGTGAAAAGGCACCTCAGCTTCCCTATGGATATGGGGCAATGGTCGTTCTAGCACTGCTTCCCCCGGTTTGGTTCCGATTGATGGATTCTCGGGTTAAGGAGTTCAATACAATATTCAATTGAATCAATTTTTTATTCTGGAGTTTTAAAATTAACAACGGGATGAGGCTTGTCTTTTTTTCGTAGTTCCTCCAAAAACATTTGCGTCGCACGACCGTCAACCAACCTAAAAAGTCTCAAGAGGAAATATGCGAAAACAGTTCTTAGCTGCGGTTATTTTAAGTGGAGGGCTACTGGCTTCTTGCTCAACCATCCAGGAGATGTTTGACAGTAAGAAAAACGAACTACAGGGAAGTATTGATCAAGCAGCATCGGACGCTAGCCAGAGTGTGGAGAGTGCCGCTGATGATGCGCAAAAAAGTGTCACAGATAGTATTGGCATGGACTTCACACCTGATGATTCTGACGAAAACCTAACGGCAATGGGCAAGAAC
>WTIF01000440.1 GCA_011522845.1 Deltaproteobacteria bacterium | reverse complement strand
ATGCCTCACTAAGCTCAGCAAGGATGACAGCAGCAAAGAGCCATCCGATTGAAGTAGCAAGGTACAGCCAATTTTTGGAGCCCAGATTTTTTTCTGCCTGCCAGCGTTTAATTCCTAAAAAAGCGACCGCTACCCAAAGAATTACCAACAAAAGGTCAAATAAGCTTACTGAAGCACCAGCGGCGAGCGTTCCCGGGCCAAAAATCACCACAAGTGGATTGGCTGAGAAAGCATCCAGCGGATACTTCAGGCTCATCAACGTGATCCAAAGCAGAGGAAAAATAGCTATCAAGCACCAAATGCTAAGAAATCCATTGCTGAGCAGTTTGAGTGATTTTGAAAGTTGGAGACTCCTGGGTAGCAAGATAGATTCAGACATGGATCATCCGGACCTACGTTTTCGATGTTCTCGCCAGCTACCGCGAAGGGGAAAGATCAACAAAAATACGATTCCGATCATGGTCAGCATTGAAGAAGCGGAAGCTCGGCTGATCATTCGATTACCTGTGTCATCTAGGGTCAGGAAGTCATAAGTGAGCCATTGGAGAGAAATGACGTGAGCCTGGCTTCTAAAGCCGATCACTTCCTCAAAGACTCGATAGGAATCCATAAGATGAATAATGCTGACAAAGAGAATTAGTGGGCTGAGATGAGGTAAGATTACTAATTTGAGCCTCTGCCAACGGGTTGCTCCATCGACAATTGCACTTTCCAGAGTGTCTCTGCTGACTGTTTGCAGTCCGGCGTAAAAGACAATGAAGGCGAAGGGTGTAACGTGCCAGACTCGATAACCCAACATGAGGACCTCGATCGTCCAGCCTTGTGCGAACATCGCTATATCCCGCTCCAGCCACCACTCAAGGAAGGCTGTAAGGATTCCATCTCCGACAAAGAGCCATCTGATCGAGAGCGCCCCAATCACTGGGGTGATCACAAATGGTAGCAACGATATAAAGATGATGGGGCCACGTAGTGACTGTAATGCTTGGTTAACAGTTAGGGCGACGAGAAGCCCCATGCCCAAGACAAGCGGGAGGGTAAGCAGAGTGAAAGTCAGTGTGAATCGAAGCGCCTTGTAAAAGTCAATGTTCGATAGTTTTGCCCAACTTCCCTGCTTAAAGCTCTCTAGGGCAATTTCTGGTTGCAGCAAATTTTTGTAGCTCTCGAAGCCCACAAAGATGGTTTCGGCAATCTGCTGACCATTTTCATCTAATTGAGGTTGAGTCCGGATTTCCATCGTGCATTTCTGCGTCAGGAAACCCGGTGTGCACACTTCCGTCTCTACCTCCTCATACACGGCGCGAGTGACATGTACGCTTTGCCAAACAACGCTCAGCAACGGTCCCGCAATGAACAGGAGCATTAGAAAGAGCGATGGACCAACGAAGGCCAAAAATGTGCGATTTTTCATCTAGAGATAGCCCTGCTTAGAGCAATCCCTTTTCTTTGGCCGCGGTTGTATATTCCGCTTCGATGTCCATCAGCGTTTGCTCTGCGGTCTCTTTGCCCGTAAGGAAATCTGCAACGTTATTTCCAAGAGCAGTGTGCATCAAACCCATTTCAACTCCATTTGGGTAAGGTAAGGCACCGTTTTCAGCTGTTTCAGCGGCTCCCATTGCCATTGGTCCTGGTTCGTAACCATTGACTAACCATATCGCCAGATCATTGTTTTTACGAACCATTTCCTTGTCAATACCCTCCATCAAAAGTTGAAAGGCTTCATCTGCCTGTTGGTCGGTCATGTTTTTCGCAAGCACAACACCATCCCACCAAAGGGTCGAGGCAGGCAATGCACCAGATACTGGAGATGGTGCAGCAGCCATTTTTACTTTGCCGACAACCTGGCTTTCCTTGGCATCATCCATTGCTGCGGCTCTCGTAGCCCATAAAACAGCCATTGCAATTTTGCCTTGTTGAAACTGCTGCTGAACATAGGTCGAATCGGCAACCAAATATTCTGGATCCATGTAGTGGGTTAGATTACGCATCATTTCAAGCGTACGGATACCCATGGCATTGTTAACAGAGGGTTTGGATCCTTCAAAAAAATCACCTCCCATCCCCATGTACATATTCACGAACTCTTCAGCTAAGTTCCATCCAGCTTTGTAGGTTCCACCCAAAGCATATTGAACTTGTCCTGAAGCTGCTACTTTGTCCGCTGCTGTGAGCAACTCATAGTAAGTTGTTGGAACCTCCAACCCCAAAGAATTGAAGATATCCTCCCGGTACATCAGGTGCTGATTATTCACCATCATAGCGATCGCCATGATTTGTCCATTGATGCGAATCAGCTGATTGGGTTGGAGATCTTTACCATACTTGGCAACAAGATCATCCAATGGGCGAATGGTGCCAGCAGACAGTAGAGGTTGAATCGTTCCATTGGAAACCCCACCAAGCTGGTAAAGTGATGGATTGGCTGCAAATGCGTCAGGCTGTTTTTTGCGAAACTCTGCATCTAATTCTGCTTCGAAATTTCCACATTCGCCCATGGCATCAGAAACAGCTTTCCAGGCTGCAAAACTGTTGGCAAGAAGACTTACCTTACTCGAAGGTTTAAAATCACAGGCTGCAAAACCAAGCATTGGTGCAGCTGCAAAGGCTGTCATTGCGACTGCGATTGTCAGGAATTTTTTCATCATAGTTCCTCTTTTCGGATTCGAAGTGTCAGATTCAGGAATGTTCCAAACGACGTCCTGAATCTGTTTCAAAAAGATGGCAGGCAGCTGGTTTTAAAAAGACCCCCAGTTCCTGTCCCATCGTGGCTCGAAAATCTTTCGGCATCTTGACACATACCAAGCTGCCTCCGATTCGCAAAGTGATCAGCGTTGCATCGCCTAGCAGTTCCATTGCGTAGACTGGTCCCTTCAATTGACCACCTTCCGATACGATTTCGGCATCCTCTGCACGAAAACCAAGTGTTATCGAGCCTTCTGGACCCGATAATTTGAAACCTGAATTCTTTGAGCAAACAAACAAACCGTCTTCGATTTTCCCTTCAATCAGATTCATCGGGGGGCTTCCAATAAATCCTGCAACAAAGGTATTTTGTGGTCGGTCATAGATTTCCAGCGGGGAGCCAACCTGCTGAATTTCTCCATGGTTCATCACAACAACTCGATCAGCCAAGGTCATCGCTTCTGTTTGGTCATGAGTGACATAAACCGTAGTGACCTGTAATTCATATTGAAGATTCTTAATCTGAGCTCTTGTGGAAATTCTCAGTTTAGCATCGAGGTTGGAGAGAGGTTCGTCCATCAAAAAAACGTTGGGTTCACGAACTATTGCGCGAGCCAGAGCCACTCGTTGTCGTTGACCACCGGATAGTTCTGCAGGCCGCCGATCGAGTAAATCGAGTAATTCGACCATTCCGGCGGCTTTGCGGACACGTTGATCCTGCTCTGCGTTGTGAACCTTCCTTACCTTGAGTGGAAAGCAAATGTTATCGTATACGTTCAGGTTTGGGTACAAGCCATAGTTCTGAAAGACCATGGAAACATCACGATCTTTGGGTTCCAAGTCATTGACCATTCGGCCACCGATATAGATTTCACCTTGGGTAGGATCTTCGAGACCAGCGATCATTCTCATGGTTGTCGTTTTCCCACAACCAGAGGGCCCAAGTAGAACAAGAAATTCCTTATCAGCGATTTCTAATTGAAAGTTTTTGACAGCAACAAAATCTCCCCAACGCTTCCATATGTTTTTCAGTTCCAAGTTAGCCATTGGCAGTACCGATCTCTAATCGATAGAACCTTGCTGCGGTTCTCCAACAGATATCCTCCTGTTCTTCTATCTCCAAATCTCTAAGCCATTGTTGGAGTTGAAAGGTACAGTGACCGTAGCTCTGCATCAAGCGATCTACAGGAAAATTGCTGCCCCACATCATCCGTTTTGCCCCAAAAGTCTCATAAAGCTTTTGGAAAATTCTTTCAGTGTTCTGATAGTTCCAACCCCGATTATACATGCCAAAGCCTGAAATCTTAACATGTGTATTGTCGAGTTGGGAAAGCATTTTGATACCAGTTGCCCACTCTTTAAGGCCAGCTTCAGTCTGATCATACGGGGAACCAGCATGATCAATGACCACTGGTGTTTGGGGGTGTTCCCGAAGAAATTCAGCGGCCTCTCGCATTTGTTCAGGATAAAGTTGTAAATCAAAGCTGAGATCGAATTCTTTTAGTAAACTGAATCCTTTTCTCCAAGAGACTTTTTTGAGGAGATCCTCTGAAGTGAAGGAAAGATCAGTTCGGTTATCAAGCCTCCCAATAATCTGCCGAACACCGCGAAATTTTCTTGAATTACAATGTTGCCCAAGGATTTCACGTAAATTGTCTTTTGAAAGGTCTGCAAAACCTACTATTCCCGAGGGAATGGACGAATTCAGTTGGTCCAGCCAATTCGTCTCCGACACAGGTTCTGGTAGGGCACTATCTGCTTGAACATGAACAGTCCCAACCAACTCAAAGTCTTTTGCCTCTGTGAAATCCTGAAGGTAATCTTTCGGAAGATAATTTCTTTGAATCGCTGTTGGGTCCCCAAAAGGCTTTGGTTTCCCGATTTGACGAAGCCAGGTATAGGGCAACGCTTGTGGTTCCCAAAGATGATGATGGGCGTCAATGAGTGTCATTGG
>WTIF01000182.1 GCA_011522845.1 Deltaproteobacteria bacterium | reverse complement strand
CCGTTAGCAGCGATCACGACTTCAGCATTTTCATGCTTGAAGCGGCCAAGAGCCGTGCGCTTTTTGGGTGTAAAGTTCGGGTCTGCTGGATCATATTCTACCACGAAGCCGTTTCGGTTGGATTCATTGGGCTCTTTGCTGATGTCAAAACGGTCATCGATGGTAGCCCAACCGTATCCACGATCCTTGTGCCCAATACCGTAACGCTTCTTCTCTGCCGAAAGAGGATAATCTGGATCGCTACTTGA
Organism: Deltaproteobacteria bacterium; assembly: GCA_011522845.1. GTDB lineage: Bacteria > SAR324 > SAR324 > SAR324 > NAC60-12 > JCVI-SCAAA005. Next base: position 4,431 of record WTIF01000182.1, on the reverse strand, counting down.
GTAGTACCCATTGAAGTTTTCTTCACAAGTCAGGTAGGTCCCCCAAGGGGTTGAACCATTTGCACAGTTGTTCCAAGTGCCGAGGCAAAGAGTGCCTGAGGGGTCAGCAGAAGTCTTCATTAACTCATGACCAGCAGCTGGTCCTGTGATCTCCATGGGGGTGTTTGGCGTAATCCGTCGGTTAAACGGAGAATCTTTCACAATTCCCCAACGGCCACCACGATTTGCCAGTTCAACCACCGTATTTCCCTGTGCTGCCATATTCTTGCGCACGTCATCGGGGCTTTCTGGTTTCCCTGAGTCACGGTTACCATGAATAATCTTGAGGTTTGTATACTCATTATTGAGTGCCAAGAGATAGTGTCCATCGTGCTGGAACAATGTCATTCCATCGTTGTTATCACCAAACGCTAACTCCTGGCTCGCACCTGTACCTCGCGTAGCATGGTCAAATTCGTCTGCTCCAGACCAGAGGGGATCTCCCCAACTCACAACTGTGTGCCAGGAGTATCCTCTTGGGACAGTAATTGTATCTAGGCTATTAGCTTGTACTGCATCAAAAGCGAGCCGTGAAGCTTTGGCTTTTTTGGGCATCAGTGTGGCAGCACCACTGCTTAAAGCTAACGCAGCCAAACCAAATTTCATTCCTCCTTTGAATACGTCCCGGCGCGAAAAGGCTTTTTCACAAATCTTCTCGAACTCAGATTGCTCTGGTCCTGGATTCCGCAATTCATCAAATTCATCATGAGATAACTTGGACAAATCCATGTTCTGCTCCCAATAGGGGTTAATCACTTGACTGACCCTACTTATCTAGAGCCAGCCCTCTAATAGAATCTGCAAAATACTTTTGCAATTCTGACCAAAACGTAGTTTTTAGAGATCACGTTTCAAGGCAATTCGGTTAATTGATGTGATTTTTTGATTCAAACACCCCAGAAAAACTGAGGATTTTTCTTCAGCAGTAAACCATCACAGGAGAATTTATACTGACTTTGCGGCCATAAAATTTTGAGCCAGCCATGAATAGTAACGAAATTAGCGACACTGGCTGGGACTGAGACCCATCCTGAAAAATAACCAGCTTGATCACAGATTCCTTAGAACCAAGGGAATCTTCAGCAAACTTTGTATTGGTTAATCCCAAAAAGCAGCTGAAAATACTTCCACCAATTCATCCCCCCGAGAAATGACAATCAATTAGGCATCACCGGCTTCATCTTCACCTGCTCCATCCGTCCCTTGATCTGTAGAGCCACATACTTGGAATAGAACCGTGACAAGTGCAGGTTGCCCCCATGAAACCAAAGATTGGCTTGCTTGGTTGGCTTCCAAAGATTTCGTAACTCGCCTTCCCATGGGCCAGGGTCTCCCTTGATCCCTGAACCAATCCCCCAGAATCGTCCCACTTTTTCGGCAGTTTCCTTAGAAATCAATTTCTCGATGACCTTATCCATTGAGTGATAACCAATCGCAAAGAAGATCACGTCGGCTGCCAGCTTGCTGCCGTCATCAAAGTAAAGAAACTCTTCATCACAACGTTCAGGGGTAACGCCAGTCTTGAGCTTGATTTTCTTCTGGATGATCAACTCGGAAGCACCTACATCAATGTAGTAACCGGAGGCGGTCCTCAGTGCTCGCATCAACAACCCAGAGCCATCCTCTCCAAAATCAAATTTAAATCCTGACTCCTGCAACTGATCATAGAACTCTTTGTCGTGCTCATACATCTGCCTGTACACCTCTCTGTGGGCATCCGGCACAAGCTTGTAAGGCAGGGAGGCAAAGAGTAGGTCAGCCTTATCCGTAGTGATTCCGTTCTTCAATGCCTGCTCAGAGTAGAGTTCCCCGAATCCGTAATCCAGCAAGGTCTCCGATTTGATGATGATACTCGATGACCGTTGGACCATCGTGACCGATTTGGCGCCACACTCCCAAAGATCCTGGCAAATGTCGTGGGCTGAGGTTGCAGAGCCAACAACCACACACCGCTTACCTTTGAAGTCTCGCCCATCCTGATACTCAGAGGAATGGAAGATCTGGCCCTTGAATTTCTTCTTTCCCTTGATTGGAATTTTCTTAGGTGGACCATAAGCACCTGTTGTAAACACAAGCTGAGTGGGTCGCAGGGTTAACTTTTCTCCCTTGCGGATTACTTCGACTTCCCACTGCTGCGTGCTTTCGTCAAAAGTCGCCTTCGCGCACCTACTCTCCGTCCAGTAGTTCAGATCCATGACCTTCGTGTACATCTCCAACCAATCACCCATCTTGTTCTTCGGTGTGAAGATTGGCCAGTCGTCAGGAAAGGGAATATAGGGGAAGTGGTCGTACCAGATGGGATCGTGCAAAGTGAGGAAACGATATCGGTTGCGCCAGGAATCCCCGGCCCGCTTGTTCTTCTCCAGCACAATCGTGGAGACACCCAACTTCTTGAGCCGGGTTGCCAACATGATCCCAGCTTGGCCCCCGCCCACGACTACACAATAGGGTTGCTCTGTGTCACCGAGGGCTTGTTCTTCCGCTTGCTTGACTTCATGCCAGATTTGTCGATTCTTGTGAGCACCGTGCCGAGTGCCAAGGATTCTTCTCTCAGCCCGTTTCTCCTCGTGTCCTTGTAATTCTTCCAGGGTAGTGAGCAGGGTCCAGGCTTTCCCGCGTTTGAGGCGCACGTATCCTTTTCCACGACCAATCCCGTTAGTGATGTCGAGAAAGCACTCCACTACACCGTCAGCCCTCTTCACATCATAGTAGCCGTCAATCTTTAGTGGGAAAGCTGCCTTGTTTTGCTTGAGGGCTCCCAGCACCTCTTGATGAGTTTCAAAAGTATTCAAACTCCACGAAATGCAGAGGATGTCCCGCCAGAAGAACTCCTCCTGAAAGAGGTTAGTTAAATCAACACTCTCAACACTTGCAAAAGAGGCATTGAATTGCTCAATCCATTGCTCAACGGCTTTGTTTCTCATGCTTCAATCCTACAAGTAAATGGCTTGGCCTGTTTGGATGCTCTCCTCTGCAGCCATTGCAATCTCAAGAACCGATAGAACGATTAAGGTTGTGGCAATAAGACAAGATTTAGAAAAATGCCAGATATTTATCTGCCGTGCCTAGTATCTTCTCTTAGGCTCGATGATATGCTTTGTGGAGTCTTTTAATTCGAGGGTTCTCAAAGATTAGTTTGCTTTGGCAAGATGAGTTTAGGAGAGTTCAGCAATTCAATCAGGGAGTTGGAGCATCACTACGAATCAGATTAGCTGATTTACAATCATCCCAAAAAGCTGAAGGAATGGGATGTTCTACCAGTTGCCGATTTTCCAGAACCTGAGCTGGTTGAAGAGCCCCGGGAATGATCGAAGCTACTAACGAATGCCCCAGTGGAAATTGTAAGGCAGCTGCCTTGAGAGGAATTTGGTGGTCATTGCATAATCCTTCAATAGCCCTCACTTTCTGAATCACTTCCGGAGTTGCATTCGCATATTTATACTTTGCTCCTTCGACAGCACCAGTAGCGAGAATTCCTGAAGCATATGGTGCCCCGACAACGACTCCAACGCCCAATTGTTCACATTTCGGAAAAATATCATCAAGAACCTCCTGGTCAAGCAGAGTGTAGGGCATGGCAACAAGGAAAAAGTCTAGGGGGTAGGATTCCAGAAAACGTGGAATCATTGATTCCTCATTGATCCCAGCTCCGAAAGCTTGGATTTCTCCACTTCGCTTGAGCTCATCAAGAGCTTTCCAGCCTGACTCCAATTCCTGAAAACGCTGATGAAGATGCTTTTCTGTTCGGTGGTAGATCAAATCAATGTCATGGATCACGAGTACATCGATTTTGTTTAACCCCAAACGCAGCAGACTATCTTCATAGGAGCGCAAGATTCCATCATAGGTGTAGTCAAACTTGAGGGTAAAAGGCAGTCCACCGGCCCACGGTGAACCATTGAAGTCTTTGGCCTGACCTCGAAAGCGAGAATACACTCTCCCAACCTTGGTTGAGCAGATGTAACTATCCGGATCCTGTTGTCGCAGAAGCCAACCAATCCGATGTTCACTCAACCCATGTCCATACCAGGGAGCTGTGTCGTAGTAACGAATGCCTGCAGACCATGCACTTTCCAATGTTTGGCAGGATTGTGTTTCAGAGACACGCTCAAACAATTCACCGAGGGGTGCTCCTCCAAAACCAAGAATTGGGAGTTCGAGCGCTGTCTGACCAACTTTCCTCAGTGGTAAATTGTTCATTTGCGAATACTGTAGAAGGTTAATGATAAGAATCGTAAGACGAGCCTTTGACTGGTTCAGTAAACCTGAAAAAACTTCTGAGTCCACTGCTTTCAATAGTAGTGAAGAAGTTAAAACAAATGTTGTTTTCCTACCTAGAGATCCAGATTGGGCTTATGTTTTTTGGCAAATTTCTGATGCAGATAGAGAAAA